>WJJR01000321.1 GCA_014729565.1 Candidatus Zixiibacteriota bacterium
CGTCCAGGTAGCGCTTGAATTCAGGTTTGCCGCTTGCCGTGAGAACAAATCTATCGTTCTTCCAATGCTCATCGATCTTGTCCTGAGTCCAGCGCCAGTGGCGTCCAGCGGGTGGCTCGATTGTCCGGTCCCCAAACCGACGCGCGGGACCCGCGCCAGCACCTGTCGCATCTTCCTTCCAGTAACGACGCCCATCCGGATCTCTAAATCTGAAATACCGATCAACGTATGCCTTGGTATACCCCCGGAAAGGCGTCTCCCAATGATACAGCGTTCCTTTGCCATAGAAGTAGATCAGATCGTGGACCTGCCCATACTTCTGGGCATCGCTGTGAGAGGTGCTTCGTCTCCATACAATCTCATTGAGGAAGTTCTCCTCTCCAAAGACTTCGTCGAGGATCGCTTTGCCGTAGTGCCCCTTTTTCGTGTCCAAATGGACATAAACGACGCCGTCATCAGCCAAGATCTCCCGCATAATGATCAGACGCCGGCGGAGGAACTCAAGAAACTGCGCCCCAATCACCTTGTCGCGGTAAGCCTTCTCCCGGTCCTTCATGAAATCCTGCCGCGTGGCGAACGGAGGATCGATGTAGATCAGCTTGATCCGGTTCTTCGTACGGTACCGATCCGGCCCATGTTGGTCGTTGTAGATCGCCTTGAGGGCGAGAAGATTGTCTCCGAAGATCAGCATGTTCCGCCACTCTTCATCGAACGGATTGTCGGCATTGAACGAGCGGATGTGTTGCAGCGGCGCGGCAGGCGTCGTGCGGAGCACCGCCTCCTTGGGCATCTTCCCCTTGTAGACGAGACGATAGTCCTTCGTCGCCTCCACGTACTCGGCGTCGTCACCCGAGAAGAGCGCCGAACGGTACTTGACCGGCAACGGCTTGCCTTCCTGAATCAGAGAGGCCAGCCGGTCTCGTTCTGCCTGTGACAGTATACCCACGTGCTTTACCTTGTCTGAAACTGTTCCATGCTTCTCATTTCTGCGGATGATTCCCCGCCCGAACCCACTCGTCGACCTCGGAAACCTTGAACTTCCACTGGCGCGCCACCTTGTGGGCCGGCATGCCACGCTGGCTGATCCAGCGATAGACCGTATCCGTGCTCACATCCAGGTGCTTCGCAATCGCATCGATCGAAACCCACGGCTCGCTCTTCATCCGAGAAATCCCTTGTCTTGCAGTCCACGCTTCCGCATATTCGGCCTCAGTATTGCACAGTCCGGCACGAATGGGCAAAAGTATTCGCGCCGAAGGAAGAAACATCAGAAGAACGCGGCAGAGGCGCCATGCGCCCTACGCAACCACCAGGATCCAGAATCAGAGCCGCCGAAGACCTATTGCCGGCGGACATGCGTGACGTAATTCGCACCGTCCTCGAAAAGCTGAACGACGACAGCGCGTCCTTGGGCGTCGGCTACGACCCGCCCGGCTGAGAGTGCTCCCGAATACTCCTTGGGCAACGCGCCCAGATCCGCCCAGGTGGTTCCGCCTTCCCAGCGGTACAGCCGTTGCTCACCCGATGACGTGTACAAGAGATACCGTGCGTCGTCTACAAACGGAGATGGCGACTCGCTTGAGGTCGCAATGTCGATACAGGGCGTGGGTGCGGTCGAATCCAGTACGGAGGCCGCACTCCATGTCGATGGATCATCCAGCGACGAGTACCGCACGTAGACTTGGCCGGCATCGACGTAGGCTATCGCGAGGTCACCAGTGTCCCGGTCCAGAAACAGCCTGGGCAGTTCGCCATCGCACACTTGGATGAGAGATCCGAATGTCTGCGTCTCCGCATCGAACAGCGTCACCACGCAATTATCCACTCCGCCCCAACCCGTCTGCAAACATGCGATGACAACATCGTTTGACACTGGCAGACACGTCGGCGCAGTGACAGTACCTTCTCCGCCAACCCGGCCCCCGTGAATCCATGCCGACCATGACTCCATGTCATTGGTGGAGACCATGGCATACAGGTCTTCCTCGGCGGTAGACCACCCGTTGTAGCGCCAGCCGTTGAACAGAACGAGCTTGCCGTTGTCCGTCCGTACGAGATTACGAAGGTTGTTGTCCGAAAATGCCCCAGTCGGCCATTGGTTGAGTGTCCCCACCAACACGCTGGTATCCGTCGCTGACGAGTACCGCATGAACCGCATGGGGTCCTGGCTTCCTGAATTGCGGATCGCGACGAATACCGCTCCATCCGAATCCGTGTGGTGTACCAATCGCGAGATGGCATCATAGCCGTCAACGAGATCGGCGGGTTCCCGCGACACGCTCAAGTCAGAACCGAGTAAGACATGGCGAATATACTTCGTGGTCCAGCTTGGGTCTCCCGACCGCTCGCAGAAGGTGCACAACAGATCGCCATTCTGCAGCGGCACGGGGATCGTGTAACCCAAACTGTAGGTCTGATTCGTGGGCAAGAAGTCGATGACGGTTCCGAGGTCGAAATGCCCCACCATCGGAAGCGGCGGCGTGTGGACCTGGTAGAACATACATTCCATCCCCGAAACGGAATCCGTGTATGTGTTCATGGGTGGCGTTGCCGGAATCGGGCTCGCGATCGTCGCAAACCCCTGCATCAGGTCCGTTGCTCGCGAAAGCGAATACTCGTGATCGGCAACGCTTTGCCAGTGGACAACAATGTCGTCACCGACTTTCTGCGGATTGGCCAGTGACAATACTGACAGGATATTCGTTGGATCGGTCCCGGTGATGTACTCCTGCCACGTCCAGTGGCCGTCACCGTCCTGATCCCCCTGCGCTTCAGTATTCCAATCCGCGTTTGTCAGACCGTGTGCAGCCAACCACCATACCGGGGTTCCGTTCGTTGCGTAGGTGGCGGCGAAGTGGCCGATAAGCTGCAAAGGCGCGGTGACAGTGACGGTGAGTACGTTGCTCACACTGTCGACACTGCCGCTCCAGCAAACGAAGTGGCAGTAGTTACTAGGAATGGCGGTCACGGTGAATTCGGAATCACTCACTTCCCACGAGTCCACAGTATCGACATTGCCCGGTCCCACGGACTCGACATCGACCCAGTACTTTGTCAACCAGTGCCAGACCAGTTCTGCATTGTTTGTCATATCCACGATGACTTCGTGGCCGGCACCCGTATAGTTGCCCGCTATGTCGGGTACTCCCGAGAGGGTCCACCCGGTACAGACGTATCGTGTCTGCCCTGCCGTAACGATCGGGGTAACGCTGTTTGTGACGCGGTATCCCAGGGCGTAGTTGTGGGACCCGACCGGCGGAATGCAATCGCCGTGGCTGCTCTGGATCGCCAGCGATCTCAGCGCCTGCTCCTGTTGATGATCGGTAATCACGATGTCGGCATCGTTCGATACTGCCCCGATTGTCGCCGTGACACGGCAGGGCTGGTTGCTCTCCACCGCCAGCGTAGAAACATAGCCGCGGCTGACACCCGCAACGGACGAATTGTCCGTCCATCCGGCCTGGGATGTAACATCGTCGGAGCTTCCGTCATCATAGTCGGCGGTACAGAAGTATTGGGCTCCTGCCATCTCATCCACCGCTCCTGGCCCGTCGATGGAGAGCGACACAATGCTCTTATCGTCATTGGCGATGGTGACAGTCCCGGTCCCGTCCGCAACAGTACAGTTCAGGGCATTGAACAGCTCGACGGTGAACGCTTCGCTGGGTTCCGGCGTGCCGTCGTCAGCTATGGCAACGGAGAACGTCTTCGTGCCCGTTTCCCCGGCGGCCCATACCAGGCGTGCCGCCGAGTGCGTGAAATCTTGACCCGCTGCGGCTGTTCCCGCCACGGTCTTAACGTCCACCGAAACCACCTCCGGCGAGGCGTTGGAGAGGGTGAGCGGAACATCCGCCGTGCCGTCATCTTCCTGAACCGATACGTCGCCCACGGTCAGTGTCGCGGCCGGGTCACCGACGATCAGAGCCACCGTCGCCAGCCCCGAATCGACATAGCCGTTACGGGCCTTGTACATGAACGTGTCGGTGCCTGCGAAACCGGCGCTCGGCGTGTACGTGAATGAGCCGTCCCCGCTGAGCGATACAGCGCCATGCTCAGGGGTCGCCATTCGAATTACCACGGGTGATACACCGGTGGGAACATCGTCGTTCGCAAGGACACCGTTTGCCGCGTTGACGACCAGTGAGGTTTCCGCAGCAACCGAGTACACTGAGGTGGTCCCCAATTATTGGACCACAAACCGGGACTTTTAAGGTGGATCTCTGCCGGGGGGAGCAGCGCGGAGC
>WJJR01000322.1 GCA_014729565.1 Candidatus Zixiibacteriota bacterium
GTGTATACCGGTCCGGTTCACTATCCAACCGAAATTGCATTAACGATTGTCTCGTCGGATGGCCCCGCCGTGACACATATCGTTGGCGACACGTCCGGATCTGTCGTCACACTCGATGCCGGCAACGACACCGATCATCAGATCCTCGACGGATTCACCATCCGCGACAACGTGTCGCCGAGTCCGCTCGAGCCAGGTGGTGTACTGGTATCTCAGCCGACCTGGGGAACCATCCGCAACTGCATTGTGCGCAATAACGTGTCGTTCGCGAACATCGCGGGCGTTGATTATCGGGGTTCACGCGGTGTAATTGCCAATAATTGGATTGTCGGCAATCGCGTGAACAATGTCGGACAACGGGCAGTCGCGGGACTGTTCATCTCTGGCAATTCCAGTGTTGAGGTCGTGAACAACACAATCGCCCGTAATCGGACCGCCAGTTCTACGGGGTTGGAAACATCGGGTATCCGCATCGGCTCCTTCGCTGCTCAGAGCAGTGATCAAGCCGGCTCGGAGAAGCTATTTTCACATCCGGTGACGCGCGCGGAGGCCTCATCGGTCATCTCAAGCTTGGACAACAACATCATTGCGTTCAACGGGCCGGCAACGGCCTACTTCAGTAACAGTCCCCCCGATCCAAGTACTCTCTTTTACAACAATATCTATTTCGGAAACGGCAACAACAATGATCCGGGCACCGCTCCATTCGATGCGGTCTCATTAATCGAGAGCGATCCCCAATTTCTGGACACCGCCAACGGTAATTATCACCTGACCTGCACGTCACCCGCATTGAACAACGGCCGCGCATCATCGGTGCCGACCGACATCACCCGCGATATCGACGGTCAGGCGCGATTCGGACCGGGCATTCAGCCGGTCGATATCGGCGCGGATGAGTATCAGACCCCGGCGCCGCCCGACTACACGCATACAGTTCTCGAAGCCACCTGCGAACGTCTGGTTGCGGAATTTGCGGCGATCGACGATCCCGGCTACGCCGATTACACCTGGTACTTTGGCGACAGTGATACGGCGGTCGGCAATCCCGTCGAACACGAATACCTCAATTCCGGATTGTACTCGGTGCAGTTGCGCGTCAACACAGTCTGCGGTCTCGATTCGATCATCAAACCGGGATTGATCCAGGTCACCGGGCCGTTCACGGCGAACTTTGATGCCGACGTGCGCTCCGGCTGCGATTCGATCGATGTGGAATTCACAGGCACGACCACTGCGCCGGTCGACACGTTTGTGTGGGATTTTGGCGACAACAGTCCGAGAGACACCATTGTCGTCAATGGCACCGAAGCGTCGGTCACGCATCACTATGTGAAGATCGGCAAATGCACCGTCACGCTATTCGCCATCAACGAATGCCGCACCGACACGATCATCAAAGCCGACTTCATCGACATCCGGCGCGCGCCAAATGTGTTCATTACGTCGTCATACGACACCGCCACATCGCCGGTGTGCAACCCATACACCGTAGAGTTTGCGTTTACATCGACCGAATCACTGACGGCCGTCTTGTGGGAATTCGGCGACGGCACGCGCTCAACCGAGTTCTCTCCGACGCATACCTACGAAGACGGCGGGCGTGCGTATGATGTCCAACTCACCGCCACGGGCGAGTGCGGCACGGACATTGTATTGCGTGACAACTACATCGTGCTCGACAAACGGCCGACCGCAACGCTCAGCGCCGATGCCACCATCCTGTGTGCCGGTACGTCGACGGTAACGCTCACCGCCACGATCGACGCTGCCATCAGTTCATCGCTGTGGCAGTTTGGTGATGGCGGCAGTGCCCCCGGACAGACGGCCGAGCACGCGTACGATGTCCCCGGCGAGTACATTCCGCGTTTCATCATGACCCATCAATGCGGCACCGACACGGTGCAGTTGGGCGACACGGTATCGGTCGGATTACCGCCCGAGGCGGATCTGAGTGCAACGCCGATCAGTGGATTTGAACCGTTGGAGGTTACCTTTACCGATCAATCGGCCAATGCACCGACGGCATGGTTGTGGGAGTTCGGTGATGGAGACACATCAGACGTATCTGACCCCGTTCACACGTACGATGGCCCCGGCATTTTTACCGTTCGCTTAGGCATCTCCAACCCGTGTGGATCCGATACGGCAACACTCAGCCAGCCGATCACAGTGGGAGGATTCGAGCTGACCATCGATTCGACGGGTGTGAATGGAGATTCAATTCTGTACTCGGTTGATGTCGATTCCAGTGTTCTGCCATACGACAACGTTGTCAATCTCGATGCTGCATTGACAAGCACTCCCCGCCGGGGATCGATGACATTCAGTTTTGACCAGTCGTCCGGCATCCCGCCCTTCAGCACAACTCTGCACGCGATCCCGACACGTGATCTCGCGACCGAATCGTATACGATTGAGTTGACTGCCGACGATCCGGTGCGGATCACCAAGACAGCAACGCAGCCGTTGGCATTCGATGGTATGCAATTGCTCAGCATCTCGGTCGACACACTGTACATGGATTCGACCATTGTGACGACGGGTTCGAGCAAGACAATTACATTGCGCAACAATGCCCCGGCGCTATCCGGGCTGCGGGTGCTCGTGGACGCCCCGAGGATCTCCGGCTCCTCCTTGTTCACGATTCAGGGAAACGGGCAGTCACTTGTTCCGCAACAAGAGCTGCGCTGGGATGTGTTGTTCCAACCTCGTGTGAAAGGCATGTTTTCCGCGGCTTTGCGGGTCCTTTCCGATGATCCCGCCCGGCCTGAAATCGTCATTCCGGTTTTCGGTCGCGGCATCGGTGAACAGTCGCCGCCGCGTTTGGCATCGTCGACACAGGGTGAACTGCGCATCGATCAGCCGATCAACTTCGAGTTTTCCGAGCCAATCATCCCCGATTTCTCCGATACGTTCCTGACCGTACGATCGGGCGCCGGGACTGTCGTGGATGGTCAGCGGGAGTGGACCTCGAATCGGGCGTTGCGATTTACAGCCGATGAGTTCCTGCCTCCCGATGATACGCTGTCCGTGCGGCTGCGGGCGGTTCTCACCGACACCAACGGGAACTACTTCGATGGCAACGGCAATGGTATCGAGGAGCGGTCACCAATCGATGATGCCGAACTCTCCATTCCGACCGGCCCGGGTGTCTATCCCGGCGATGCCGACAATGACGGTGTGGTGAATGAAGGTGACGTGCTCGCGTTGGGCCGATTCTACCGTCTCTCCGGTAAGCCGCGTCCGGCGGGACCGCCGGGATTCACGTTGCAGCCGGCCACCGCATGGGACATCCGTGAGGCCACCTACGCCGATGCTGACGGCAGCGGCGACGTCGACTCGATGGATATCTGTACCATCTCCGAGTTCTTCGACAGGGAAGTGCCGCTCTCCAAGACTGTCGTGGAAGCCTGGCTGAACGAGGCGCAGGCGTGGTCGGGCGATATTGTTGGCGCCCTGCGCTCAGCCCTGGCGGATTGCCCCAATAGTGGGCCGGGGCAGGAGGTCCTGCAGCGGTTTCTTGATGATCTGGGCGGAGGGACGCCGCTTCCCGTTTCGTTCAGTCTGAACCAGAACTATCCGAATCCGTTCAACGCGTCTACCCTCATCCGCTACGATTTGACGGCCGAAGCGGATGTCCGCCTCGAAATCTTCGACATCACGGGCCGCCGAGTGCGCCTCCTCCATCATGGCCACCGCGAAGCCGGTACCCACAATGCGGTCTGGGACGGGCGGGATGAGCAGGGACGAGTCGTGGCGTCCGGAATTTACTTCTACCGGTTGACCACTCCGTACTTCCAGCAGGCCCGCAAGATGGTGGTGCTCAAGTAAGTAGCCCCGTTCCGGCAGAACAGGAATTCTGAGGTGGGCCATTGAAATGGTGGGGGCGCGGCCTGCCGTGTCCGTGCTTCACTTTCTCTCGAACTGGGCACGGCAGGCCGTGCCCCTACAAATCGTACGGGCGTACCTATGTGTGCGCCCCCCGCCCAAAAATACGGGACAGTGCTGGAGTATCTACACACTGGAAACCAACGAGTCAGTGGGTCAAACATCCTGTCACGAGTCTGTCGTGAGACCTTGGCCGATTGCTTTTACAACACGCCCCCGAGCTGTGAGATACCGATTGTCTGCCAGGGCCAGCGAAATGCCGCCGAGCGCCGTATCATCAACCGGCACTTGCAGAAACCGGTTGTCGAATCGCTGTGAGTGACGTAATTTGTAAGTCTATCGAAGGAGTGATGAGCGATGGGTAAGACACGTACATTCGTGGATAAGATGAAGAAGGACAAGGCGACGGTCCGTGCCTGTCCGGTGTGCGGCGCCCCGCAGCAGGCGGTGCGCACGCTCGTGCCGGTGGCCAACGAGGAAACCGGCTACTTCAAGTTCCGCGATAAGATTGAGCACGTTTGTAAGTGCAACAACGACGAAGTCTACGGATAAAGTACTGACCGGGCCCTTCGGGGCCCGGTGATTCCGGCGCCCCGCCGGAGGGGCGAACGGTGTGTCCGCCCCACGAGGCGGCACTGCTGCTGGCCTCTCATGCGCATCCCGCAGTCGTTCTTCTACAAGGCACTCAAGCCCGGACGGTACCTGGGTGCCGATCTGCCCGATCACTGTCCACCAGAACCCGGCCAGCGACGCATCATCTGGTTCTATCCGGGGCGATACGAAGATGCCGTGAGCGATCCCGGGTATTGCCGGGGATTCTTCACGCTGCGTTCCGCGGTCGAGGCGTACGTTGCGCGGGCCATCGATTTCGATCAGGATGCCTGGCAGTTGCTGGCCGACCGGAGTCTGCCTCCATTTACGCTGGATGCCCATGAGCCGATCGGCAGTGCCGATGTCGTGGTGTTCTGGATCCCCGATGTCTTTGGCGCTGTAAGCATTCCCTCCATCCTGGCACGATTGAACCTCGACCGCTCAAAAACAAAGATCGGGGCGGTCATCGACGGCTGCTGGGTTCCGCCATTGCTGAAAGGGCACGTCGATTGGATGTGCGCGGCGCCGTACGGTTGGATGCCCGCTGCGTTGCCGACATTGGTCGATGGTGCTGATGTTGGGGCATCGCCGGGTGTTTACATCGAAGGACAAAGCAACTGGAGCGATATATCACAGTGGTCACCGGAATCGGTCGCGCTGCTTCAGCCCGCAAGCTCATCGACACAGCAGTGGCTGCCGATTGTCGAGACAGGCCATGCGCATGGCCATCTCGAATTGCTGTCCGTAAACGATGAGGGACATCTGGCGGCGCGTTCAATTGATGATTGCACGGTTGATGCGCTGGACACTCTGCGCACAACGGGCTGCGAAGGACTGCGCCTGCTCGACTCCGGGATCGACAGCGGACATCGCATCCCCGCGATACTGACCGAACTCACGCGTGTCTTCAATATGGCCCGGACCCAGGTCGATCTGCCGCCGTTCGGGTTGGCCGAATTCGACCAACGCTGGCGGGCGTACAAGCCACATTTGATTAAACCCATCCTGCGGCTGCGTGTCGGAAGTGGCGATGATCCCCAAGCCGCGATCGCAGCCGGCCGCAACGCGCTCAATGACGGCTGGCATGGGTTGACACTGGTAGCAGCGTTCGAATCGTTTGCCGCATTCAGCGATCTGGTTCCCCAAATCGCGACCATCGTCGACGGTTGGTCGAAAGTAGCGGTCGGATTCGACGACCGCCGTCAAATCCGCGTGCAACTCGATCCGGCGCCCATCGAACGGTGGGCTGCTTTTCCCGCCGAGCCCTCTGAAGAGGATCTGCGTCGCCTCTTGTACGAATTCCGTCATCTGGCAGAATCGGTCAGCTCGTCGGTGACCGTCGGTCATCCGCGGTTGGAGCAGGTGATTGCCCGGAACTGGCTGGCGGCTACAACCGACGATATCTGGAATCGGCTGGCCGAACTTGATTGGTCCGATTCGAACGATAATCCCGCAATGCCATTCGACTGGTTGAGTTGGATTCGCAACCGATCCGGCATGACTGGCCCACCAAGTGAGTCATTTGTTCGCGGCTCGCTGCCAACGAAATCACTCTCAGCACTGCCTAAGTTGCCAAAATCGGCCCAGAAGCCTCAGACCATGAGCACGACGACAACCGAGTCACAATCTTACGGGCGCCGCCAACGCCGTACAGCGGTATCGCGCCGCTTGCAGGCTCCGGCACGCAATCGTCTGCGCGCGTGTTGGGGAAAGAGCGCGGCGTGGCGTTTCTTTTCGCATTTGGATATGGTCCGCGTGGTCGAGCGATCGATTCGTGTGGCACGGCTGCCGGTCAGTTACTCCGAGGGTTTCCACCCACGGATGAAAGTCTCCTTCGGTCCGCCATTGTCGTTCGGCTTAACCAGTCGGGCCGAGTTGTTTGATGTGCTCCTTGATCGCAATGTTGAGGAGTCCGACGTGGATGCGTTGAGACAGGCCTTCCCCGATGGCGTCGATCTGATACAGGGCGAGGGGATTCCATCACAAGTCCCGTCGCTGACCGAATCGATCAACGAGGCTGAATACGGCGCGTTGATTCCGCTGGATGCAGAGACGGCCCAGTCCCTGATCGAGGCATTCATTCAGCAACCGAGCATCCGCTTCACGCGGCCCGATCGCCCGGATCGCAAACCGTTTGATCCCCGTGTATCGCTGCGGGCCACCGAAATGGAAGTCGTACCGGAGGGCGTAAAGTGGAGAATTCGCGTGTCCCTCGGCACTCAGGGGCAGATCCGGCCGGCCGAGTGGGCGCAGCTCATTTTCGGTTTCAACGAGGATCAATTGGGCGAGTTGGTTATCGAGCGCACTGCGCTGCGCGTCCGTTCCAGCGACAAGGTTCGCTCACCCTTCGATACTGTTAACGTGTAATCTCCCATCACGATCATGATTGTGGCTGACACTCATATCGTTCACGCTGGACAGCTCGTCACGATCTCTGCGAACGGATCTGACTCTGCGCCGCGACGCGGGCGTGATCTGTCACGTCTCGATATCATCGAAGATGGCGCACTCGCGGCACAGGACGGTCAGATCGTGTGGGTGGGCGCCACTGATGACATCGGCGCAGCCGTTCAAATCGTCGATGATGATCGTCTCATTGACGCCGGCGGGCGTGTTGTCACACCCGGACTGATCGATCCGCACTCACATCCCGTTTATGCCAGGCCGCGTGCGCACGAATTCGAGGTGCGCGCATTGGGGAAATCGTATCAGGAGATCGCGGCGGCGGGTGGTGGGATCAAAAACTCCGTACAGGCCGTGCGCACCAGCGACCTTGAGTCGTTGGTACGAATTGGCATGCAAACCGCCGACCGCATGATCGAACATGGCACTACAACCGCGGAGGCAAAGAGCGGCTACGGCCTGTCGCTCGAGGCCGAAATGAAACTGCTCGAAGCGATTCGCCGCGTGAACGAGGAGCATGTGATCGATTGGGTGCCGACCTTACTCGCAGCCCACGAATTCCCTCCCGAATACGCCGATGCGCGCGATGATTATGTGCGATTGATCACCGACGAAATCCTGCCGATCATCGCCGAGCGCAAACTGGCCGAGTTCAACGATGTCTTCTTTGAGACTGGTGTATACAACCGGGAAC
>WJJR01000323.1 GCA_014729565.1 Candidatus Zixiibacteriota bacterium
CACTGGCCGTTGCCTTCATGACGGCGTTTTACATGTTCCGTCTGTATTTCCTGACATTCACCGGCAAGCCACGTGATCAGGAGAAGTATGATCACGCGCACGAGTCGCCGAAGTCCATGACCTATCCCTTGATCTTCCTGGCGTTTCTGTCGGTGGTCGCCGGGTGGATTGGCTTACCGTGGCTCCACCATGGATTCTCATCGGTGGTCTTCAATGTGCATCCGCATCATCCGGAGTTTCACCTGTCGTATGCGGTGATCTCCACCATTATCGGGCTGTCCGGCATCGGCCTGGCGTACCTGATGTACTACAAGCGCAGCATCGATCCGGTGAAATTGGGCCAGTCGATGAAGGGGCTCTACACAACCCTGTACAACAAGTATTACTTCGACGAAGTCTACCGGGCCGTGATCATCAAGCCGTATTACGTGTTCTGCCGGATGTGGTTCTGGTTCGATCAGAACATCGTCGACGGGCTCGTCAACGGGGTGGCCGATTTCGCATTGCTGTGGGGCAAGTTCCAACGGTGGTTTGATGAGACGTTTGTCGATGGTGCGGTCAACGGACTCGGCATCGTCACGCGCAGATTTGGCGCGACGATCCGTCACGTACAGACCGGACGGTTGCAGAA
The DNA here is from genome assembly GCA_014729565.1 of Candidatus Zixiibacteriota bacterium. Classification (GTDB taxonomy): domain Bacteria; phylum Zixibacteria; class MSB-5A5; order WJJR01; family WJJR01; genus WJJR01. The sequence goes on from WJJR01000323.1 coordinate 632, forward strand.
TTACGCCTTCATCATATTCGCAGCACTGGTGATTCTCTGGATTCTCCAGTGAGACATGTGGTAAGAGGTAGCGCAATACAGAGGATGGACAGACAATGATAAGCGGCATACTCTCGTGGATGATTTTCATTCCCCTGATCGGCATGGCGGTGGTGATGGTCGTGCCCAAGGAGAAGCATTCGCTGATCCGTTGGATCTCGATGGTGGCGACCGGCATTCCCCTGATTCTGTCGCTGATGCTGCTCAGTGCCTATGATTCGTCGACGGCGGCGTTTCAGTTCCAGGAGTTCGCCTCATGGATTCCCGGACTGAATGTCAACTACCACCTGGGCGTTGACGGATTGTCGGTGCCGATGCTGTTCTTGACGGCGCTGCTGTCGTTTTTGGCCGTTTTGATTTCATTCAACATCGTCAACCGCGTCAAAGAGTACTTTGCCTTTTATTTGCTGCTCGTCACCGGGATGATGGGCGTTTTTTGCGCGCTCGACTTCTTCCTGTTCTATGTGTTCTGGGAAGTGATGCTGGTGCCGATGTACTTCCTCATCGGCATCTGGGGCGGGCCGCGCAAAGAGTACGCGGCGATCAAGTTCTTCCTGTACACGTTGTTCGGTTCGATCTTCATGCTGGTGGCCATTCTGGCGCTGTATTTCACCTCGACGCCGCACACACTGTCGATTCCGGAATTGATCGCACGGTCGCCGGAATTGACCCACGGCTTTCAGATCTTCGCGTTCGTGTTCTTCTTCATCGCATTTGCGATTAAGATCCCGACGCTACCGTTCCACACATGGTTGCCCGATGCGCATGTCGAAGCGCCCACCGCGGTGTCGGTGTTGCTGGCGGGTGTGTTGCTGAAGATGGGCACCTACGGTCTGCTGCGGATTTCGTTCCCCATGTTACCGGAGGCAACGAAGTATTTCGCGTTCCCGATGGCGGTGCTTGGGGTGGTCGGGATTATCTATGGTGCTATAGTCTGTATGGCGCAGACCGATTTGAAGAAACTGGTCGCGTATTCATCGATATCGCACATGGGATACTGCCTGTTGGGCATGGGGGCGATCGGATCGGTCGCCGCGATATCCGGGGCAATGTTCCAGATGGTGTCCCACGGGCTGATCACGGGCGCCCTCTTTATGTTGGTGGGCGTCATTTACGACCGCGCACACACGCGTGAGATCGACGCATACGGCGGCATGTGGCTGAAGGTGCCGTTCTACTCCGGCATCATGGTGTTGTTCGTGCTGGGCTCACTCGGATTGCCCGGGCTGTCGGGGTTCATCAGTGAGTTCATGGTCTTCCTGGGCGCGTTCCCGTCGTACAGTGTCACCGTGGCGATTGCGGTGATCGGCGTGCTGCTGACCGCGGCTTACTTCCTGCGCATGGTGCAGCGGATGTTTTTGGGGCAAGTCGCCGGACACACCGAGGGCCTGACTGAAATCAACGTACGCGAGGTGATTTCCGTTGCGCCGCTGGCGATTCTGATGATTGCCATCGGTATCTATCCGGCGCTGTTGTCGAACTACATCGAAGCGACCATTGCCAACCTGGTGCGGGTGATCGGCGGCTAACAAAACTGAGGCACGATGCCATTCGATATTGTCCAATTCTACGCTGACTGGCAGACGATCCTGCCGGAGTGTTTCCTGCTGGTGTGGGCGTGTATCGTCACGATGGCGGCGGTGTTCTCGCGCAATAGCGGCGAGGGAACGTCGACCGGAACGTACGCGATTTGGACATTGATTGGCGTCCTCGTTACGGCTGTGTGGGTGGCGTTGACACCCGACGGTACGGCCTTTGGCGGAACATTCGTGTTCGACCGGCTCGCGGTGCTGTTCAAGGAGATCGTGCTCGGTGGTGTGCTGCTGACGGTGATCTCGTCCATCGGCCCCGTTGACCGAATGAAATTGCACCGCGGCGAGTTCTTTGGGCTGCTGTTGTTCTCGGCGGTCGGCATGATGCTGATGGTATCGGCGACCGAACTGCTGCTTTTGTACATCGCGATTGAACTGTCGACCGTGACGTTGTTTGTCCTGGCCGCGTATCGTAAGGCCAACCGTAAGTCGGCCGAGGCGGGATTGAAGTACGTGATCCTGGGCGGGATATCGTCTGCGGTGCTGCTCTACGGCGTTGCGCTGCTTTATGGGATGACCGGCAGTACCGAGCTGGCCGGGATTCGTAACGGCATCGGCGATTTGTTCATGGCGAGCGGATCGTTTCCTCCCGGCCTGACAATGGCATTGCTGTTGCTGTTGGCCGGATTCGGTTTCAAGCTGGCGCTGGCGCCATTTCATATGTGGGCGCCCGACGTCTACGAAGGCGCGCCGACACCGATCACGGCCTACTTGTCGGTCGCCTCGAAAGCCGCTGCCGTGGCGGCATTCCTGCGTGTCTTCTTTGTCGGGCTGGAGTCATCACAAACCCTCTGGGTGCAGGCGGTCGCCGTACTGGCGGCGTTGGCCATGATTGTCGGCAATGTGACGGCGATTGTGCAGTCGAATATCAAGCGCATGCTGGCGTATTCATCGGTCGCCCAAATCGGATACATTCTGGTCGGGGCGGTGGCGGTCAACACGTGGGGCGCGACGTCGATGACCTATTACGCAATGGCGTATCTGTTTGCCAACATGGGCGCCTTTATTTGTGTGATTGCGTTTTCCAATCGCATGGGCTCGGATGAAATCGACGATTACGCGGCGCTGTCGCGTCGTTCACCCACCATCGCGGTCTTCTTCTCGATCTTTCTTTTGTCGCTGGCCGGCATTCCGCCGACCGCGGGCTTCTTGGCGAAGTACTATGTCTTCCTGGCGGCGATCAACAACGGCTACCTTTGGCTGGTGATTGTTGGTCTGCTGACGTCGGTGATCGCGTTGTATTACTACGCCACGGTCATCCGCAAGATGTTCTTCCCGCTCGATCAGCCGGAGGGCGGTTTCCCGGTATCGCTCCCGCTGACAATTGCTCTCTCCATTTCCTGTCTCGGCGTGCTGCTTCTCGGCGTCTTCCCCGGTCCGTTTGTCGATCTGGCACAGGCGGCCGCGGCGATGTTGATGCCGGGGATGTAAATTCCTCGTACCACGGGCGTCTCGCCCGTGCCGCACATACGTTTGGGAAAATCGCTAGAGCATATTGGTGTTTAGCGCATCCGCCCTACGGGTGTATAATCAATCGGAACAGCCAATAATGTCATCCCCGTCCGCTGCGGCGGAGGGATCCAGTGTCTTTAGGAACCTTAGGATTTCGGAAAGCCCTATGTTCGGAGCTGTCAATCGCCAGGCCGTTATCGGTTGTCTCGTACTGCTCGTGATCGTCTCCACTGTCACCTCCGCAGGTGCCGGTGATCTGCGGCAAGCGATTGAGACGGCGGAAGTGATTCGGACTTTCCCGGTGAAGGGCGCTCCTGTACGCAGAGCGATGTGCGGACGCGACATACTGATAGTCGAGTTACAGAACTCTGACAGCGACTTCGTGGTTGGCTACTCTCTATCCGGGGAACAGCGGTATAAAGTGAGCTTTCCAAACTCCAATCGCTCATTCCTATCGGTTGCAGATATCAGCACGGATGGAAGTTCGGTGGTACTCGCCTACGCTCATCAGGGTGAAGGTGGTGCTTTCCGTACTGTCGTCGTTGATGAGCTTGGAACTGAATTGTGCACTCTCAACTCGTTCTACTATGGCGGTCGCCTCTCACCGACCGGGCGATATGTGACTCCCTTTCCGAGCGAGCTTAATGTACCTCCCAGTGTCGTGGTCGATTGCCATGCTGACGGACGGACCATCCCCCTTCCGAACTCGATTAATCAGATTACCGGCTTCCTCGACGAAAACACGGCGATCCAAGCCGATCAGGCGCACGCACGACTTATTGATCTCCCGAGCGGCAAAATCCGCGATTCGATCTCACTTCCACTGTGGACTCCGATCGGCTCTGGCTCGCCCTCAATGAGTCCGCCGAGTTCCGATGGGAACATTGCAATCCATCGCGGTCATCAAGTTTTGATTGTCTCTAAATCACTACGCGTCCTGCACCACAGAATCTTAGATGGTTACATTGGGAAGATGTTTCCTTCTAATCCACCCGGATGGTTCGTAGCCACAGTCCAACGCTTAGATGGCGTGAGGTGCGTACTTGCACTATCTGCGACTGATCCATCCTCGACCGTTCGCTCTGACTCTAGCTCAGTCATCTGGCGCGTTGCGGGATGCCTCGGTTGTCCGATTACCGAATCACTCGACTATGGAGTGATTGCGATTCTGCCTCACACACTGTGGGGAGAGTGGAGGCCAGATTACGCACCATTTGAGACCATCTTCGCCGAGTTCGACCCCGATTCCTTGACCATCAGCAAACCGTTCGCCGTACACGGCATCTATCTCAAGGCCCGCGGAGAGACAGTTCCACCGGATACGTATTTGCGTGTATACCCGCCGGATACTGTGCAGCTAGTGCGGTTGAATCGGTGAGGGCTTCCGAAACGAGTCAAAGCCGCTGGATCCCCGCGTCCGCGGGGATGACATAAAGAAGACTCTCAGATCATAGTTTGTGTCGTGGCGGCGGATGCGCGGTCGGTTGGAGCAATTGTCATAATTCCGTTCCGATGGAGAAGAGGCGAGACTCGGCTGAACCAGCACTCACGTTCGGGTGCCACGGGCCTTTAGGCCCGTGAACCGGGATCGTGCGAGTGTGGAACCACGGGCCTGAAGGCCCGTGGCACCCCAATGGAGACGGAAACGACTTCTGGCAATTCCTATAGATCGGTGTGAACCGAGCGTGCACGCTGTCGGGATATCGAGTGGTGGATTTCGGCGTCCAGCGCATCCGCCCTACGGATTGACACGCAGGAATGACCCACGCCGAGCTGGTGCTCTGCGGTCCATTGGTAGCTACCCATTGTCTCGGGGATCATTTCGGAGCTATATTCTCCGCAACTTGGTGGTTGTGGTTCTTCATGATACGGCAGTGTCGCCGTTTCCAAAGGAGACAGGACTATGCGTTCGATAATGCGGATGACTGTCATCGTGTTTCTGGTTATCGGTGGCTGGGCTCTGGCGCAGAGACCCGATGCGGAGCCGGATACCGTCCAGGTGGCCGGTGAGACCAGGGGACGCG
>WJJR01000324.1 GCA_014729565.1 Candidatus Zixiibacteriota bacterium
AGCCAGCACGGAGTAGTGAATCGGGGTCATGTGTCCCATCGACCAGAACCACATGTCCCGTCCGGGCCATTTCGGCCGTGTGGGATCATATACCATTTCATGGAAATAGAGCGCCGTTGCGACGTCAGCGAAGCCCATCGATCCGCCGGAGTGCCCCGATTTCGCCTCGATGAGCATCGTGATGATGTCACGACGGATCGTGAGTGCTTTCTCGTTCAGTTCCGCAAGACTCAAGCGATAGGGATTGTGACGGTCTGTCGAACCGGACATCAGGTCACCTTTCGTTGTGAGGTGGCCGAAAGAATACAGCCCCAATCATGATACTATCTTTTCCCAGCAATGTCTTGCGCGTCGTTTGAGGACTGACAACGAGGAATCATTTTTGACAATGAAATCGGCGAGCTTGCGACGCTCGGTCCAAGGCATCTGGCGGCGGATGCGCGCCCGGATCTCGCGGTCAGACCATCCGCGTTTGCGCATCCACTTCATGCGCAACCGCTGGGGCGCCCAGACCGCCACCAGCGCATCCCAGTGAATGCGCCCCACGCCCCATTCCGCCAGGAGAGCGGCATCGATGACCACGGCGGGATGCGCTCCCGAACGACACAGCCGAGCCACCTGCTTGTTCAGCTCTCGAATGAGGGGCGGGTGGACAATGGAATTCAGCGCCAGGATGGAGTCATTGCTGGCGAACGCACGATCGGCGAGGATATCGCGGCGGACCTGGTCACCGTTCAATATGTCAGACCCAAAGGCCCTGGCCAACCGTCGCCGGACCGTGGACGAATGGTCCAGCACACACCGTCCAATCTCATCGCCGCTGACCAGCGCTGCTCCCCATGACACGAAATGCTGCGCCACCAGCGTCTTGCCCGAACCCACACCACCGGTCACTCCAATGACGGGGACAGTGGAAGCGGAGCGGCCGGGGGTCACGTGTGTGGTCCTGTGAATTCTAATGCCGACGGTTGACGTCAGGTGATTCCGAACTAGGTATCATCACCGAATTGCGGCCACGGCAAGCGCACAAGATCGATCTCTTCGTTGGTGAGATCGAAGATCAAGTAGTCGATGTCGCGTAGACGGCCTTGCGGTGATGGGACATGAAGGAAAAAAGCCGGCAGCAACGTGACAAGATCCGATAGTTCACCAAGCGTGGTCAGCTCGTCCGCCTCGGTAATCACACCTGTGGCGGCGAGACCGGTGTAACGGGAGTCGATCATATACGACTCGAGACCGATCGATATGTCTCGTCTCATCAGAACACTGTCAGGGACATGTGTCCAGCGTCCCAGATTGAATTGCCAGCGTCCGTGTCCGGCCAACACCCAGTTTCGCGCGGGACGATCGGCGACGTTCGCGAACTCCACGAGTGTGTTTTCGATATTGCGGCAATCCAGAATTGCCGCCATGGCCAGTGCTTGTGACGAGGGCTGTCCGGTCCGCAAACGGATCAGATCATCAAGTGTCAGGTTCATCATCTCAAACGACCAGATGAATCCTCCGGCTTCCAACTCGGTATTGGTCGAGTCCGTGGGATCCACGAGCCGTCCGCACAGCTCCAGATAAGCATCCTCGAGCGTCGGTGCGAAATCGGCGAGATCCGGACCCGTGATCAGCGCGGCGAACTCCGCCGTCTGTTTACTCAGTCGATTCGCCCAGTAAACGGTTGTACGCACCATCCCATCCACATAGGTAGCCAGGACCGCGGAATCGGAGATCACGGTGCGCCAGGCCTCGGCAATCGGATCGAGACTCACATCGACTGCGCCCAATGCGACACGAGCGGCCAACGCCTTCTCCCGCTCAGAGTGGAGAGCCGTGATCTTCCTGAGTTGGGCGACACGACCGGTGTCCGGCTCGGTCAATGCGGGCGATGGGCCGGCACCAAGGAGAGCGGCAATGCGCTTTAGCGACGGCGATCTCTCACGATCGTCCCGCTCAAAAAGCGGATAGTACGCATCATGCTCATTGAACACGAGTGCAGGTGCAATCGCTGTGGGATCGTCAACCGCATGCCTGGTCTTGACCGACACAATTTCGGAGTTCTTTGCGAGGTATCCGTGACCGGCGGTATCGATGACGACATACAGGCTTTCCGCCGGCACCTCGACCGCGCGATACTGCGTATACCGCAACATCGCGGCCTCGGCGGTCGACAGCCGCTGGACCGGTCCGTGCAGGAGGACTGCCGCTGACGGGAGGCGTCGATCGAGCCAGGACTGGTTCGGATCCACTAATCCTTCATCGCCGATGCTGTCGGAAATGGGCGCCCAGTCCCGAAATGAGAACGAGGGGCCACGCGCCTCGCCCGACCAGACACGTCGAAAAATCTCGACATTGCGCATGTCGGCACCGCGCCAGGTGGACCGGCTGCCGGGAATCCGGCCGATGATATCCGCAAAGAGCGAATCCGACTGCAGATAGACCTCGGGATGCGCCACCGCCAGTGAGCGGTAGGCGTAGATCCCAAATCGTGCGGCCGGCCGCTCCGGAGACAGTGCAATGACCGTATCCCACTGTGCCCAATGACAGGAATCGACGTTAAACGCCTGGGTCGATGGCGGAGTCAGTACCCCTACAATGCAGACGACCGCCAGCATCATGGTTGTGCAGCTAAGAGATCGGACGGAGGTGGTTGCTGTCTGATTCATAGTCCTCACTGTTGTCTTATTTGGCATCGAGCCAGTTTGCGCCTACGCCGATATCGACCACCAATGGCACGTCGAGATCGACGGCAGTCTCCATAGTTTCTTTTACCATGTCGGACAGCCATTCGATCTCTGAGTTGTGCGCATCGAAAATGAGTTCGTCGTGGACCTGAAGCACCATCGCGGACTTCTTGCCGCGCAACTGCTTATCGATCTCGAGCATCGCCAGCTTGATGATATCGGCGGCGGTCCCCTGCATCGGCGTGTTGACCGCGATCCGCTCAGCGAACTCCCGGCGCTGCCGATTCGAGGATTTCAGATCGGGGAGGAATCGGCGGCGGCCGTAGAGCGTTCGCACCTCGCCCGTCTTGTTCGCATCCTTGATCGTCTGATTGATGAATTTCCGGACGCCGGGGTAGCGGTCGAAGTAGGTATCGATGAAGACCTTGGCCTCGCCGACCGTCATATCTGACTGTTGCGACAAACCGTAGGCCGACACCCCATAGATGATACCGAAATTGGCCGTCTTGGCCAACCGGCGCTGCTCGGGAGTGACGTCCTCTTCAGCGATATCGAATATCTCCGCCGCGGTGCGGGCGTGCACATCGGCGGCATCGCGAAACGCCGCCAACAGTGACTTGTCCTGTGAAAAATGCGCCATCAACCGCAATTCAATCTGTGAATAGTCGGCGGCCAGAAGCTTGTGGTCGTTGTCACGGGGGATAAATGCGCGGCGAATCTTCTGCCCCTCTTCGGTGCGAATCGGAATGTTCTGCAAGTTCGGATCGGTCGACGACAACCGTCCGGTGGCGGCCACGACCTGATTGAACGACGTGTGCACACGATTGGTCTTTGGACGGGCCAGGCGCAGGAGCGCATCGACATACGTCGATTTCAGTTTCGCCACCCGACGGTAGTCGAGCATCAACTGCGGAAGTTCATGTTGCGCGGCGAGCTTCTCGAGCACGCTGACATCGGTGGCATGCTGCGCGGTCTTGGCGGTCTTGCGTTGCGGCTTCAGTTTCAGAACATCGAAGAGAATATGACCCAATTGGGCCGGTGAGTTCACATTGAACTCCTCCCCCGCCACTTCATAAATCGTCTCGGTGACCTGGACAATCTGGTTGTCCATCTCCAACGAGAGTTGCTCCAGGTAGTCGGTGTCGACGCGCACGCCGTTGGTTTCCATGCGTGCCAGTACGGGAACGAGGGGCATTTCAATCTGATCGAACAGCTTACGCAGATCCTCGTCGTCGAGTTTCGGATTCAGAATATCGAAAAGGCGATAGGTATAGTCGGCGTCTTCGGCCGCGTAGTCGGTGGCCTTGTCCACCGGGACAGTGGCGAAGCTCTTCTGATTCTTGCCGGTGCCGATCAGTTCATCGATCGGCTGCATGGCGTGATCGCAGTGTGTTTGAACCAGCGTGTTGAGCGAGTACGAGCGCAGTGACGGATTCAGGCAAAACGCCGCAATCATCGGGTCGAAGGCAACGCTGTCGATATCGAACCCGTGTCGACTGAATACACGGAGGTCATACTTGGCGTTTTGTGCGATCAGCCGCGGCTTCTTGCCGGTGAACACAGGACGCAGGGCGTCGAGGACTTTCTCCAGTGGAAGGTTCGCCTTCGTATCATCGTGACCGACCGGAATGTAGTAAGCCGTAGCGTTCTCGAAGGAGAGCGAGATCCCAACCAGCTCCGCCTCCAATGTCTCCAGCGAGGTCGTCTCGGTATCGAACGCCAGCCAGTCGGCCTTGCGCATTTTGGTGACGAGTGATTTGAGTTCCTTCAGGGATGTTACACAATGGTACGAGCCCGCTTCATCAACGACTTCGGAGGAACCACCGGTGGTCTCCGCCATATCGGGCGCGACCCACTTGATCAGTGATTTGAACTCGAATTCCTTAATCAGGGCGATCGCGCTTTCGGTATCGAATGTCTGGGCCTGGTATTGGTCGGGCACCCAGTCCACCGGACAGTCATCGTCGAGCCGTACCAAATCGTACGACAGGCGCGCCTTGTCGACGTTTTCGGTGAGTTTGGTGCGGAGACCTTTTGCCGAGATACCGGGAGCGGCTTTTAACACCGATTCGAGGTCACCGAATTCCTTGATCAATTTGATCGCCGTCTTCTGACCGATCCCGGGAACACCGGGAATGTTGTCCGACGTGTCACCCATCAACGCCAGCACGTCGCGCACTTGACCGGGCGGAACGCCGAACTTCTCCTCGACGCCCTTCTCATCCAACCGTTCGATGTCGGCGCCCGCTTTGCGCGGGTTGTAGATCGAAACGTGCTTGTTGACCAATTGCATCAGATCTTTGTCACCGGAGACAACAACGACGTCACATCCGGCGTCGACGGCTTTGCGTGCCAGTGTGGCGATCAGATCATCGGCTTCATAACCGGCCAATTCGACAAGTGGACAACCCAGAGCCGCCGCGAGGTTCTTCAAATGCGGCAATTGCTCGATCATCTCATCGGGCGCTTTTTCCCGGGTGGCCTTGTATTCTTCGTAGACTTCATGGCGAAAGGTCGGCTCGGGACGGTCGAACACAAACGCCCAGTAGTCGGGTATCTCCTCACGGCGCAGCTTCAACAACGAATTGGCCACACCGAAGACGGCCGAGACGTTCTCGCCGCGCGAATTGCGCAGGGGATTTTGTATAAAGGCGAAATGCGCGCGGTACGCGACTGCCGTTCCATCAATGAGATACAGCCGGGGCCGCTGTTGGGCCATACCGTCCTCCTCTCCAGCCGACGCGAAGTAATCACACGAGAGGGTGTGAGGCAATGGAAAGGTCGGTCAGGAGACCGCCTGCATCCGTTCGAGCATGTCCTCCGGTCCCAGATATCCCTGGATGACATCCGCAACACGCCCACCGGAATCGATCAGGATGATCGTCGGCAGTGAATACTGTTTCAGCTTGAATAGCTCCAGAAAGCGCTTCGTTTCCGGAGCATCGCCGGTTTCAA
>WJJR01000325.1 GCA_014729565.1 Candidatus Zixiibacteriota bacterium
AAAAGGTCGTGTGTTGACTCCAAACCGAATGATGTAACTGAATCAGACAATCAGAACTTCGCGTAGGTGCGGCTCTTAGCCGCACCGGTCCGTCCAAGAGCCGGACGTACGCGATAAACCTATGGCTTTTTCAACACGCCCGTTCGTCAGTGGACGCACGCGCTTGCTCGTGGTGTCATGTTAAGAGGCGCCGGGGACAGGAGGCGACGGGCGTATTCAATACGCCCCTACCAATACACCTTAGTGGAAACCGATAGTTAACAACAGAAGTTCAGGGGAGTTCTCTAGTCTGTCAACGCATACACCGCGATGTTGGCTCCCATGCGCAGGGCCGCTTCGCGCTTGGAGGGCGGATCTTTGTGAACCTGGGGGTCTTCCCAGCCATCACCGATGTCGGATTCGACAACAAAGTAGACGACGACCCGGTCGCCATCTAAGATAGCATATCCGCGCGCCGGTTTGTCGTCGTGCTCATGAATCTTGGGTGGTCCGTCGGGGAACTCGAATGGGGTGTGATAGATGGGATGGGAAAATGGGAGTTCAACTAATTCGCGATCGGGGAAGATGCGCTTCAGTTCTCGGCGCACCGATTCTTCCATCCCGTACGAATCATTGATCAACCAGAAACCGCCGCCGGTCAAATAACGGCGCATCCGAATCAGGTCTTCCTCCGAGAAGCGCATCGTCCCGTGGCCGGTGGCGAAGATGAACGGATACTCAAACAGCCGATCCTCGCTGGGACGCACCCGGATTTCCTCGTTGTTGACCGGGATGCCTGTCTCCTGGGCGATGAATTCGAGCAGATTGGGTAGGGCCGAGGAACCCCAGTACCAGTCGCCGCCGCCGGGATAATGCAGACGCGCCACCGTAAAGGTCGACGGATCAGCCGGGGTATCCTCCGAGTCATCACCGGGCACTGTCACTCGAGTCTGAGCGTCGACCGACGAAACGTCGGCCACCCACAGAACGCCCAGCGCCAGGAGTAGACACCACAGTAAACGTGCCAATGGTCGAATCGATTTATCCATCTGTTCTTCTAACACTCACCCGCCCGATCAGTTCTCAAAATGACGATCTTTCCCGCTGAATTTGGGCGTGTACACACAGACGAGGACGACCGGCGTGTTGCCCATGTTGTGAAAGGCATACGATGTGCCCGGCGGGATGTTGACCAACGTTCCCGCAGGGACTTTGCTTTTATCGTAGCCGAGCGTGACGCGGGTTGCCCCACGGAGAACCCAGACGGTCAGATGATGATGCTTATGGCTGACTGTCTCCAATCCGTCGCGCACTTGAACCACTTCGACGGTGGACAGCGAGTCATGGATGACGACCTCGCGCCGGTACGATTGTTCGTCGAGGAGTGGTTCTGCGCTCAAAATCGAGTCGATGTTGAGATTCCCGGGTTCCTTCAGGACGATGGCATCGGCATTGGCGCTCAGGCCAACGACGCCGGTCATGACCAACAGTGTAAGTATCAGTGCACGTTTCATCAGAGTGCCCCCAGTGGCTGTGTCCCAATACGGCGATGGCGTCCTGACCGTCAGAACGCCATTCCAATTTTCTAGTGTCGGGAGAGCCGAATCAAGCCTTGAATCGGCGGGGCTTCCGGGCTTCCCACTCCACGTAGACCGGGGAGGCCACAAACACCGACGAGTACGTACCGACCAGCACACCAAAGATGAGCGCCAGCGCAAAGTCCCGCAGCACCGGGCCGCCGGCGATATAGATCGCGCCGACAACAATCAGAACCGTCAGCGACGTCATAATCGTGCGCGACAGCACATCGTTGATCGAACGGTTCACCGCCGGAACAAAATCGGCCTTCTTGTGGAATTTCTTCAGATTCTCGCGGATACGATCATACACCACAACCGTGTCGGTCAGTGAGTACCCCGCTAATGTTAGCAGTGCACTGACGACCAGCAGCGTAATTTCTTTGTTCAGCAAAAAGAAGATTCCGAGGACCACGAGTACATCGTGGAACGTGGCAATGGTTGCGGCCACGCCGAAGCGAAAGTCGAATCGCAGGGTGATGTAGACAAGAATACCGAGCAGTGAGACGATGACCGCCCAGCGCGCCTGGGACTGCAGCGTTTCGCCAACCGCCGGCCCCACTTCGTGGACCGAATCCATGTGGAAGGTGTTGTTGGGGAAGTTCTCCTCCAGGACGGCGATGATGTCCTGCGCCTTCCGAGCACCGCCGCCTTCTTCGGCCTTGATGCGAATCAGGAAGGTGTTTGCCTCCTCACGACCTTCGAGCCGTTGAATCTCGGCTTCGCCAAATCCGCCGCCGCTGAGGGCCGTGCGGAGATCGGCAGTAGAGACCGGGTTCTCAAAGTAGCCTTCCACCATGGTGCCGCCGATGAACTCGATACCGAGATTGGCCTGCCCGGTCGAGACCATCACCGCGGCCACGATGCCAATAATGATCAGAATCGCCGACAGGACAAAGCTGGCTTTGCGCTTCCCGAGAAAATCGATATTGGTCTCGCCGATGAATCGAATGGGCATTGCCCGTCTCCTCAATTCCGCCCCGCCGTCTTAGATCGACAGCGTGCGGTATGCCTTGCGAATGTCGAAAACCACTTTGGTCACCACAAATGCGGTGAACAGACTGATGGCCACGCCCCAGAAGAGGGTGACCGCGAACCCTTTAATCGGTCCGGTGCCGAACATGAACAGCGCCAGGGCCGTGATCAACGTCGTCACGTGCGAGTCGACAATGGCCACCAACGCCCGCGAATAGCCGGCGTCGATGGCGTGACGCACAGTTTTGCCCGCACGTAACTCCTCACGTATTCGTTCGAAGATTAGAATGTTCGAGTCGATCGATATACCGACCGTGAGAATGATTCCGGCAATGCCCGGCATGGTCAGCGTCGCATGCAACACACCCATCACGGCCAGCAGGAAGAAAATGTTCAAAACCAACGCGAAGTCGGCAATGACACCGGAGAGTTGATAGTAGATCGCGATTAACAGGAAGACCAGGGCGGCGCCAATGATGCTGGCGGTGAAACCCTTTTCAATCGAATCCTGTCCCAGTGAGGGTCCGATCACGTTGTTCTCGATAATCATCACCGGGGCCGGCAACGCGCCCGCTCGCAGCACGATCGAGAGGTCATTGGCCTCTTCGTAGGTGCTGCCGGTTCCCATCGTGATCTGGCCACGGTCCTGAATGCGCGACTGAATTTCCGGGGCCGACTCCACACGCCCGTCGAGGACAATCGCCAACGGCTTGTTGATGTTCGCGCCGGTTAGACGCGCGAAACGGCGGCCGCCTTCACGGGTCATTTCGAAATTCACAATCGGTTTGCGGAACTGGTCGAACGACGGACGCGCATCGGTCAAATACTTACCCGACAGTTCGGTCTGCTTCTTGACCAAATAGAGGTCTTCGACTTCCAGACTGCCGTCAAAACGCGACCGCGTGCCCCACGCGAACGTGACATCGTTGGGGATGATCTTCTGGACCGCCGGGTGGTTGAGCATCTGTTTCAGGAGCGGGACTTCATCGGCGATGACCGAAAATCGCGATCCACTGACCGGTTGCAGAAGCGACGAGAACGGGCGTTCGGTGCGCAACTCTTCCGGCAGCACGATTCCGGCCGTATCCTCGACGGCAATCGATTGGGTCGTGTCGAGTTCCGGCTCCTCAGTCGCCAGTGTGTCCGCAGCAGCGGTATCCTCTTCGGCCACCTCCGCGGTATCCCCGAAGAGGTCTTCGAACAGATCGTCGGGCGTCGCCCCGGCGGTGTCACCGGGTGCGGCCGTGGTGTCGATGCCCACGATCGATTCGAGCATCCGATCAATCTGATCGATCAATTCCTGGGTCTGCTGGGGCGACTCCATCAGCCGGAATTCCAACTGCGCGGTCCGGCCGATCAAATCCTCGGCGCGTTCCACGTCGGTGACGCCCGGCAGCTCCACGATGATCCGGTCGTTGCCCTGTTTCTGGATCAACGGCTCGGTCACACCGAACGCGTCGACACGATTTCGCAGGATTTCCTGCGCGCGGTCGACCGCATCGCGTGCTTCATCGGGATTGAGTTTTGATTTGTCGACCTCCAAAACGACATGCATGCCGCCGCGGAGGTCGAGTCCCAGTTTGATTGCGGATTTCTGGAGTTCCATGAACTCCGTCGGATTACGCTGGGCAAATTCGGCTTGTTCCGCTTCGTTCATCGACCACAGCCGGTAGGTGGGCCAGAGAACATAGATCGATCCGATTACGAGCAGAATAATGAGGCCGATTTTCCAGCCTTGGCCACGAGCCATCGCGTTACACCCCTTGCGATTAGATCGGCCCGCCAGCCTCACGCCGGACGGGCCGCAGAAAACAGACGGTCAATATATCACCCGCCCCCAAGATGTCAACCCAATTAAAGGTAGAGCACGTCACGTTTGTGCCCCTTTAGAGATAAGCCCCCGATTCCGTGACCAACGGTGTCTTGATTGTCGCGTAAGGGTTTACGCCGATCCGCTTGACTGTCCGTGCATGAAGCGCTACTGTGGATCGACCAGGGGCGGTGTAGCTCAGCTGGTTAGAGCAGCGGAATCATAATCCGCGTGTCCGGGGTTCGAGTCCCTGCACCGCTACCAAGGCTCCCAGCCGGAATCACCCCATCGAAGACTTCTGCCCTCGGCCTCCGCGCCTGCGACCCTGTCACAACTGGGGGGATTTTGTCAAGATATCGGCCACATTGGTTGTGGGGCGAGCGCTCTGAGTGTTTCATAAACGGCAGCCAGGCCCAGCGGGTCTGGGATCCGTCAGGTAAGGCAATGGGAGTTGCTTTCGAGACGCTCGGATGTGAGCGGTACGACAAACCGACTTGATATAAGGAGTGACCATGCACGAGAAGAGCATTGAACTGCTGAACAAGGCTGTCGGCGATGAGTTGACGGCGGTCCACCAGTATATGTACTGGCACTTTCACTGCGACGATCAGGGCTACGATCTGCTGGCAGAGTTGTTCAAGCGCACCGCGATCGAAGAAATGAACCATGTCGAGAAGCTGGCTGAGCGCATCTTGTTTCTCAAAGGCGACGTGGACATGACGCTCAACGATCCGGTTAAGAACGAGAAGGACGTTGAGAAGATGCTCAAGATGGCCGCCGAAATGGAGCAGACGAGCGCCCGTGACTACAATGGTTGGGCGATCGAATGTGCCCAAAACGCAGACAGCCAAAGCAAGCAACTCTTCGAAGAACTCGTCGCCGACGAGGAACGGCACTTTGATCAGTACGACATCGAACTCGAAAACCTGTCACGTTTCGGGAAGGATTACCTGGTCCTGCAAAGTATCGAGCGGGCGAGGACTCGCGGATCGCAGACGTCTGAATGATGTGATTTTGTGATCAGGAGTTTGGACCCTGACCGCGTGTTATTCACCTGTGACGTGCACGACGGGAAGAATCGGTTGACTTGCCGTTGAACTGTCATCCCCGCAAGCACTTCGCGACAGCGAAGTGCGCCAGCGGGGATCCAGTGTCTTTGCTCCCGGTCGGGCTCAACTGCTTCAAATCGCCTGATCGATTCCAATCCGCTCACTCCGTTCCAGGCGAATCGCCCAGATCACACCGACGAGGATGGGAATGGCGCCAATCAATGCCCACGGGCTTGGGTATTCAGCGAGCACGACGGCGGCCAGGGCGGTGGCCACGACCGGTTCGCCGAGGATGGTGGTCGATACGGTATGCGCGGAGAACTCTTTGAGGGCGCGATTGTACAGCGTGTGACCGATCACCGATGGCCCCAAACCGGCGAGGATCATCCACATCCAGCTATCGGCGGGGAAGCCGGTCAGTGGCGAGTCAATCGCAACCGCCCAGATGCCTAAGACGACCGCTGCTGTGGTGTAAGCAATAAGAACATAGCCGAACGTTGTCACTGTCCGCCGCACTTTGCGACCGACAATCAAATACGCCGCGGCCATGACCGCGCCGATCAGTGCCAGCAGGTCGCCATACCACCCGCCAATCTGCGGATTCCCTCCGGAGATAATCACCGATCCGGCCAGCGCCAACCCAATCGCCCCAAACACCGCACCTTTGACACGCTCTTTCAAGAACCAAACACCCAGCAAGGCGGCAAACACCGGCTGTGTGGTAACGATCAACACCGAGTTGGCAACCGACGTGTGATCGAGCGAGGAAATCCAACTGCCAAAATGTAGTGCGAGCAGCGCACCCGAACCGATCGACAGCCAGAGTGAACGTCGATCCAATCCGAGCAAGTCGCGCCCCCCACGCGCAACGACAATGCCACCGATAGTGATCGACGCCGTCACCAGGCGATAGAATGCCACCGAGATTGGCGGAGCATCGGCCAGACGGATCAGCACTGCGGCCGGGCCAACGGCCAGTATTGCCACCACCAGCAAGAGAATGGAATATCGGGAGTGGGAGGAGGCCATGAGCGTCCCAACCGAGAACATCACGGGGTGGCCGCAATCTCCGATCGCGGTTCCGCGAAGCGGAATAAACAACAGTTGCGATTTGATGAACAGGTTTGTCTTGTGTTTCTGCTGTGTGCAATTCGCCTTTGGCGAACACCGATCGGAGATCGCGGCCACCCACTTTGGGTACTGTGCTGTCGTCGGGGGGAATTGTCTGTGTTATGAATCTGCCCACCGCTTCGGCGGCTCAATACCGAGCGCCCGCAACACGACCACCAACTGTCCGCGGTGATGCGCGTCATGTTCCAACATGACCAGAGCGGCCCGCACAACGCTCATCGTGTGGTTATCCGGATACACGATATCGGTCAGCCAGTCCTCGTGCGGAACCTTGTCGAGGACGTCGCGGACACGAGCATTGGCTTGCTGCAGCCGGTCGATTGGGCCATTGGCCGACGTCGATGCCTTGGGGAGGGACAACCAGGCCGCAATCGGTTCGATCACATACTCGAGGTTAAACGCGAGATGATCGATGATCTCCGCGACAGTCATCATGTCGGGTGCGGGACGGTTCTCGAGCGCCGATGACGGGAAGGCTTCCGCCACCGCCAGTGTCGCACCGAGCGCACGATACAGCAGCTCTGGGCTGGGATAGGTTGTTGTCATCACGTTCAGGAGCGCGACGGCATCTTCACCGACACCGACAAGCCATCGCGCATGGGGATGATGATGCTGAACCAGTCCGGATCGTTGTAGATCATCTGAGTGAATTCGCGAATGCACTCAGTCGCCTGATCGTTGATTTCCGGATCGACCACCTTACCGCCGCGCAGCAAATTATCGGCGACAAACAAGCCGCCGTCGCGCAGCCGCGGTTTAGCCAATTCGAGCGCCCGGACATACTCGTCTTTTTCGATGTCACAGAACATCAAGTCGAACGTCCCGGATTCCTGTTCGAGGATGGTCAACGCATCACCGAAACGCATGTCGCAGCGATCGGCGATACCGCCGCGCTCAAAAAACTCCTTCGCCTCATTGACATTCGATTCGGTATTCTCGGTGCCGATCACGACGCCGCCGTCGGTCATCGCCTTGGCCATCCAGTACATCGTGTATCCGAAACCGGATCCCAGTTCGAAGATGCGTTTGGCGTTGGACGTTTGCACCAGCACGTGCAGAATGCGACTGCACTGAATACCGAGGTACGGGAAGTTCCGCGACTCCGCGAGTTGACCCATTTCCGTCAACACCGGATCGGGTTCGGGGTGCACGCGCTCGAGATAGGCGTGCACATTCGGGTTGGTGATCTTGAAATCGTCAGCCATTCGTCGTCCCGTTCTGATAGGAAGCTAGCCGTGTTTGGATTCGAGATAGCGTTCCGCATCGATAGCGGCCATGCAGCCACTGCCGGCGGCGGTCACCGCCTGGCGGTACACATGATCCTGCACATCACCGCAGGCGAACACGCCTTCAATGTTGGTCTTTGTGCAATCGGGTTGTGTGATCAAATACCCGTTGTCATCCATGTCGATGTGGCCCTTGAGGAATTCGGTGTTCGGACGATGACCGATGGCCAGAAAAAGCCCCCCGAATGGGACTTCGCGTTCATCACCATTCTGCGTGTCTTTGACCCGCAGCGCCGTCAGGCCGGTTTCGGGTTCACCGATCGCTTCGGTGACCGCGGTGTTCCACATGAAGTCGATTTTCGGATTATCGAAGGCGCGCTTCTGCATGATCTTCGAGGCCCGCATTTCATCGCGGCGATGGATGATGGTCACCTTCTCGGCAAACTTGGTGAGGAAAGTGGCTTCTTCAACCGCCGAGTCACCGCCGCCGACGACGGCAATCGTCTTGCCACGGAAAAAGAAGCCATCACAGGTCGCGCACGCCGACACACCGTGCCCCATCAACCGCGACTCCGATTCCAATCCCAGCAACAGGGCGCGCGCACCGGAGGCAATGATGACGGCATCAGCCGTGAAATCGCCCTTGGTGGTGTGGACTGTATGCGGGGGTCCGGAGAAGTCAACGTCCGTGGCGGTGATGGTCCGGCAGTCGGCGCCAAACCGCTTGGCTTGCTCACGGAACTCATGCATCAATTCCGGGCCCATGATCCCCTTGGCGAACCCGGGATAATTCTCAACGTCGGTTGTAATGGTCAACTGACCTCCGGGTTGATCACCTTCCAGGATCAGCGGCTTCAATTCCGCCCGAGCCGCATAGATGCCCGCCGTCAACCCCGCCGGACCGGTGCCAATGATTACGACTTTGAAATGATTCTCTGCCATGGTGATCTCCGAATCGTCTCTGAGCTGAGTCCGACCTGCTCGCACGCGCCAGACCGGGTCAAAGGGTATGTTTTTGCGTGGCCGTAAGTCAATACCAGCGCATTACGGACATAACAGCACGCGGTTCCCTCGCGGAGGGTTGGACACAGCATCCGGTGACACAAAAAAGACCGTCCTGTGTCGGGCGACACAGGACGGCCGGGTTGTCTCGATTCTATGGTACGTTGTGGCTTACGCCGGAACGGCGCCGGCTTTCACCTGCTTCTTCAGCCAGTCAGTCGTCGAGGACTTCGGACGGATAATCGGCTGGCCCATGGCCCGCGCGACCACTGCCTGCGAGCAGATACCCAGCGAACGCGAAACGGAGAAGAGCACCGTGTAATACGGGAATTCTTGGAGCCCGTATTTCCACAGCAGGGCTCCCGAGCCGGCATCAACGTTTGGCCACGGGTCGCTGATCTTCTTGACCTGTTTCAGCACTCCGGGCACCACCTCAAACACCTTGGCCACGGTCTGGAAGACCGGGTCGTCGGCACAGTACTGCTTGCCGAAGGCGAGGAAAGCGTCAAACCGCGGATCGGTGACACGGAGCACGGCGTGGCCATAGCCCGGGATCACCTGGCCGGATTCCAGCGTCTCCCAAGCATACTTCTCGAGCTGTTCATTGCTCGGTACACCGTCGAACTTCTTCATCGTCTCCAGGACCCATCCGAGGCATTGCTGATTGGCCAATCCGTGCAGCGGACCGGCCAGTCCGTTGAGGCCCGCCGACAACCCATAGTAGAGATCGGACAGCGCCGAATTCACGGTTGCCGCTGCGTTGGCAGACACGTTGCCCGATTCATGGTCGGAATGGAGAACCAGGTAGAGCCGCATCAGACGGGCAAAGTCGCCGGTCGGGTCGGGAATGCCCAGCATGTG
>WJJR01000326.1 GCA_014729565.1 Candidatus Zixiibacteriota bacterium
CAAGAAGCATATATCAGATGAAGATTTCGAAGACGCGCGCCAGCGGCTCGACGAGATGGATCTGCGTCTGAAATTGGCCGAGGAAAAACTCTCGCTAATCGAAAGCGGCAAAACGAATATCGCCGATCGCTCGATCGAATCAGTGATCCGTTCGCCGATTACCGGTACCGTTTTGGCCCGACACGTGAATGAGGGCGATCCGGTCGTACCGTTGACCTCATTCCAGGACGGAACTGAACTGCTGACGCTCGCATCGATGGAGCGTTTAATCTTCAAAGGCACCGTCGATGAAATCGACGTCGGCAAGTTGGCTGAAGGCATGCCGGTGAATATCAAGGTCGGCGCGCTTCCCGATGCCGTCGTCAAAGGCACGCTCTACAAGATTTCTCCCAAAGCACGCAAAGAAGACAACACTGTACTCTTCGACGTCGAAATCCAATTGACCGAAGTACAGGAAGATATTGCCCTGCGGGCCGGTTATTCCGCGAATGCGGAAATCGTCATCAACAAGAAAGACAGTGTACTGGTCGTTCCCGAACGTCTTGTCACCTTCCGTTCCGATTCGTCGTTCGTTGAAATCCCCGATGAACTTGGGGAGCCGAAGGAGATCACCATTGAAACCGGTCTCTCCGACGGTTTGCAGGTCGAGGTGATTGCCGGGCTGGAAGAGGGCGACTCGATTATTGAACGTCCACCGAAAGAGATTGAGTAGGCGAAGTACCAATCGTGCCGACCACACTACGCTGAAGTGTAACCAGCCGACCGGAGAATTGACTGAATGGCTGCCGGAGTGTTCCTCACCCAGATGATGCGCGACATGAAGTCGCAAAAGCTGCGCACGTTTCTCACCGTGTTCGGCATCCTCTGGGGCACCGCGTCCGTTATTCTCCTGCTGGCCTTCGGTAAGGGCATTCACGCCCAACAGCAGAAGGCGTTTCGCGGGATGGGCGAATACATCGTCATCATGTGGCCGGGACGCACCTCGATGGCCTACCAGGGGCTCGCCCGGAATCGGCAGATCCGCTTTCGCGAAGAAGACGCCACATTAATGAAGCGGCAGATTCCGAACATCGGTCTGGTGTCTCCCGAGTACACATTGTGGGATGCCAAGGGACGGGTCGGCAAAACCGAAAAGCTGATGCGTGTAACCGGGTGCTGGCCGGAATACAGCCCGCTGCGCAACATCATTCCGCAAATGGGATCCCGCTTTATCAATGCGGAGGACATGGAACAGCGCCGGCGGGTGATCTTCCTGGGGACGTCGTTGGCCGAGGAATTCTTCGGAGAGGAGAATGCCATTGGCCGCATTGTGCTGGTCAATGGTGTGCCCTTCAAAGTCGTCGGCGTGATGCGTCAGAAGGAGCAGGATTCATCGTACAACGGACGCGATACGCACAAAGCGTTCATTCCCTCGGCGACGTTTAAGGCGATGTACGGCTACGAGTACGTCAACAATATTGTTTTCAAGGCCGATAAACCCGCACACACCGAGCGCGTCAAAAAGGGCGCCTACGATGTCCTCGGCGCCAAATACAAGTTCGACCCCGATGATGAAGAAGCGCTGGCCATGTGGGACACCACGGAGAACGAGCAGTTCTTTTCGACGTTCTTCATGGCGTTCCGGATTTTCCTCGGGGTCATCGGCGCGTTCACACTGATTGTCGGCGGCATCAGCATATCCAATATCATGAACGTCGTGGTGGAAGAGCGCACAAAGGAAATTGGCATCAAGATGGCACTTGGCGCGAAGCCACGCTTTGTGATGAGCCAGTTTATCTTCGAGACGCTCACGCTGACCGCCATCGGCGGTTTGCTCGGCTTTGCATTCGCTGTGATGGTGGTGTCGGTGGTGCCCTCGTTCAATGTGGAGGACTACATTGGGACACCCGAAGTGTCTACATCGGTCGCGATCGTGACGTTGTCGATTCTCGGATTTATCGGTTTGCTGTCGGGATGGTTTCCCGCACGGCGTGCGGCGCGCTGTGATCCGATAGAGGCACTACGACTCTAACGCAGGATTGAAACTATGGGACTGCTGACATTCCTGCGATACTTCTGGAACGACTTCCGGAAGCAAAAGAAACGGGCGACATTGACCGTGGCGGCCATCGTCTGGGGCACGATGTCGATTCTGTTGCTATTGGCGTTCGGGGAAGGACTGAAACGCCAGCTTGACAGGAATCAGCGTGGCCTCGGCGAGAACATCATGATCGTTTGGGGTGGGCAGACATCGATGCCGTATGAAGGACTCCCGCGCGGTCGGCGCATCCGGTTCATGGAAGAAGACGTCGACGTCATCCAGAAGAGCATTCCCCAAATTGAAAACATCGGCGCCGAGTACTCCCGCTGGGGTGTCGACGTCGTGCGCGGCTCAAAGGTCCTGTCCGAGCACGTGTGCGGCGAGTATCCCACGTATGAACAGATGCGGGCACACTATCCAATGCAGGGCGGACGCTACATCAACTGGACCGACATGGAAGAGAAGCGCCGCGTCATCTTCCTCGGCTACGAGATGAAACAGAAACTCTTCGGTGATGAGGATGCGACCGGCCAGACCGTGCACGTCTCCGGTATCCCGTTCACCGTCATCGGCGTCGGACAGGACAAGCAGCAGATGGGGATGTACGGCGGACCCGACGTCAGCAAAGGATCGATGCCGGCGACGACTTTTAAATCGCTGTTCGGCCATAAATACCTGAGCAATCTCGTCATTCAACCCAGGTCGACGAACCTGAACGAAGTGGTTGAGCGACGACTCAACGAAGTGCTCGGTGCACGATTGAAGTTCCATCCCGACGATGAACAGGCGTTGTCGATTTGGGATACCATCGAAGGGCGCAAGGCCATGCAAAACATGATGCTCGGCATGCAAATCTTCATGGGCATCATCGGCGCGATGACCCTGCTGATCGCCGGTGTCGGTGTCGCCAACATCATGTATGTGGTCATCAAGGAACGGACCAAGGAAATCGGTATCAAAATGGCACTGGGAGGCAAGCCACGTATCGTGCAGTGGCAGTTTCTGCTCGAAGCGATGATCATTTGTTTTAGCGGTGGCGTGATCGGGATATTCATTTCGCAGTTGATTTGTGATTTGATGTCACTGATTCCGCGCGAGGAAGGATCGTCGATGACATGGTTGGGCAATCCGACCATTTCATTACCCATCGGTATGATCACCATTGCCATCCTGGCCATCATCGCCGTGATCGCGGGATACTTCCCGTCGCGACGGGCGGCCATGTTGAATCCGGCGGAAACGTTGCGCTATGAATAGACAGACGCACGGAGAGGACAGCGGGAGCGACACGATGTCAAGCAACGGAAGCATTATCAAACTGGATCACGTGCACAAGGTGTACGATACCGGCAAGATCAAAGTCGAAGCGCTGCGGGGCGTCGACCTCGACGTGCGCCAGGGCGAGTTCCTGACCCTTGTCGGTCCGTCCGGCTCGGGCAAATCGACGTTGATGAATATTCTCGGCTGCCTCGATTCGCCGACCGAGGGGACATACTATTTCCGCGGTGAACAAGTGCAGGGACTGTCGCTCAATCGCCTGGCCGAAATTCGCAATCGCCGTGTGGGATTCGTCTTCCAGAACTTCAATCTGCTCCCGTTTTCGACGGCGCTCGAGAATGTCGAACTGCCGATGGTTTTCGGCGGCGTGCCGACTCGCGAACGGCGCAAACGCGGTGAGGAGGTGCTCGAACGCGTCGGTCTCGGCGACCGCATGGATCACAAACCGACCGAGCTCTCCGGCGGACAGATGCAGCGTGTCGCCATCGCGCGTGCGCTGGTCAACCACCCCGACCTGATTCTGGCCGATGAGCCAACCGGCAATCTCGACACCGCGTCGGGACAGGAAATCGTCAATCTGTTTGAAGAACTCTGGAAAGCCGGCCACACGATCATGATCATCACCCACGATCCCAATCTCCCCATGCGCACCGAGCGCACGCTGCACATGCGCGATGGCTCGCTGCACAACGGGAACGGCGAGGGACAGTAGAACGCCGTCGGCGTGTCCTTTCAACAACTCCCCGCCCAATCGTTCACAGGTCAGCGGTGCAGATGTTCTGAGGCTGTCCCAGAAGTTGGAGAATCTTGTGAATCGACCATCACTCCGTGTACGGACACGGCCTGCCGTGTCCGCACGTTACCCCCAACGCCTTCTCTCCCATTGGGCACGGCAAACTGTGCCCCTGCAAATGGGGCCTGTGGAAAAAGTCGTGTGTTGACTCCAGACCAAATGATGTAACTGAATGAGACAATCATAAACTCGCGTAGATGCGGCTCTTAGCCGCACCGGTCCGGCTAAGAGCCGGACCTACGCGATAAACCTATAGGTTTTTCAACGCGCCAAATGGTAGGGGCACACACTTCGGCTCCGCTCAGTGCAGGCGGCTGTGCGCCCGTCACGCGCTGGTCAGTGAAACTACGAGTTTGCTCGTAGAGTCAGATCGAAGAGCATTCGAGGGGGGAAGAGGGGATCGTCTGAAGCCGGGTGCTGCAAAGCATCAAACCTGCTTTGAGTGGGCTTTGATTGGGAGCAGAGGCAGCGTAGGAGTGCACACCTCGACGTCACTCGATGCCAGTGGATGTGCGCCCTTACCCCCGACTTGCCCCTTGCCGTTCCGCCCCTGACAGTGTAATCTTAGGGGGCGAATTGGTACTGACCGAAAAGCAACCATCGGGGCCAAACATGAGATTCAGCAATCTTAAATTCTTTCTGGCAACCTTGATCCTCCTCTTTGGGGCCGTTCTGTTCGCTGGCTGTGGCGAAGAAGAGGACGTCGATCCGGTCGTTAAGATTAAAGGGAAGATCCCGGTGATCGAGCGTTCGCTGAATCGAAATGATCTGGAGACACTCGCCGAGATGGGGACGGATCGGTTTGAACCCGAGCGATTCGTCCAGGATGTCTTCTCACGTGGGGTCTCCGGGGATGTACTATTGAAATTCCAGCGGGTCCGCGTCTTCCCCGGTGAGTCTGAGCTGACCCTGCTTGCACATTTCGGCGATCGTAGCCAAGGTGGGATCAAGGAATTGACGATCGGGCTGGCGGGGGAGGACTACAAGCTGGACACCTATACGCTGCGCGACCGCTCTATTCCCGGGACTCAGGAGTCGGAGGGGATTCTGGAGGAGCCGCGCCGGCTTGATGATACAGCGACGGCGGCAGATCCGTCTTGACCCCTCCACCGCGCTCTCAATCGTCCATGTCCGCATCATCCGGTTCACCCGCCAATCGTGCGAAAAGCCGGTTCATCCGGCGGATGTTCGATACCATTGCGCCGGACTACGACCGGCTGAATGCGTGGGTATCGTTTCGCATGGACCGCCTCTGGCGCCGGAAAGCCGTCCGCCAGATGCCGCAGGAGGGTTGGATCGCCGATTGGTGTGCCGGTACCGGTGATATGGCGCGTGAGTACCTGAAGCGCCGGACAAACCGGGGCCGGGTGGTCATGTGTGACTTCTCCACCGAAATGAAGCGATTAAGCGGCGAGCGTCTGGGCAATGTGGATCGCTCACGGTGCTACTATGTCTGCTGCGATGTAACGCAGTCGCCGTTCAAGGATGGCGTTTTCAGCGGGCAAATGCAGGGGTTTGCCGTCCGGAATCTGGAGAATCGACCAGCCTTTTTCCAGGAGCTGAAGCGATGCGGGCAGGCCAATGGTCGAGGGGCGTTGGTCGATCTCTCGGTACCGGCAAACCGTCTGTGGCGCTGGATGTGCAACTTCTACTTCGGTAAAATCGCCCCCAGGATCGTGGCGATCATCGCGCGCCGCGGGGTCTTCGCCTACCGTTACCTGTCCGAGTCGGTCGAGCATCACGCCTCCCCGGCCAGCATCGTTAAGGAAATGACAGACAACGGCTTAAAGGGCGCGAAATACGCGCCGCTGGCCGGGGGAATCGGTGTTATATTTTCCTGGTCTGAACGACGCTCGGAGGAAACCGAGAGCACGGATCGCGGTTAACACCAACAAGACCCCGGCGTCATGATGAGAAACCCCGGACGCGGGGGTCGGCATTCAGACCGGAATCGATGAGGAACCTATGAAGCGTTTGATCTCACAAGTGGTGTTTCTGGTGATCGCGGCAGCGGTATTCGGCGTGGCTCGCAATGAAGTCGCTCCGGGTGGCATTGACTGGGTCGGCGACTGGGAACAGCGCGACTCGGTAATTGCCGCCGTGCAGGACAATCCGGAGGCCTTGCCACCATCGGCCCAGCCGGATGACCCGCCTTTCATCAATCTGCCGCAAGCTGTGGAGAAATTCGAAGCGGGCGCCATTTTCATCGATGCCCGCGAGCCGGAGGAATATGCCGCCGGGCATATTGAAGGAGCTTACCGTTTGCCCTTCGAACGGTTCGATGAGTTCTGGCCGTTTGTCGAGCCGGAGATCTATGACGATAAAGACAAAGATTTCGTGACCTATTGTTCCGGCGCCGAATGCGAGCTGTCGCTGTTTCTGGCGCGGCATCTGCGTTCGCTTGGCTACAAGAATGTTTTCATTTTCTTCGGCGGTTGGACACAGTGGCAGGATCATGGCGGACCGGTCGCCAGCGGAGAACCTGACAGTCAGCAGCAATCGTGAGAGGTAGACATCAATGGCGTTTCTGAAGAATGACTGGGTATTGCTTGGGATTCGGTTGATCGTCGGTGGGTTCTTCGTCTACGCGGCACTCGACAAGATCGGCAACCCCGGTGAGTTTTCGCGTATCGTGTACAATTATCGCGTGCTCCCCGGCTCGCTGGTGAATGCCTTTGCTATCTTTCTCCCGTGGCTCGAGCTGTTTGCCGGTATGGCCCTGATTATTGGCACCCGGACGGTCGGTTCGGCGGCTGTTATCACCGGCCTGATGGCCGTTTTCATCATTGCCGTCACCAGTGCGGTGGCACGTGGTATCAAGATCGACTGTGGTTGCTTCACGACCGGTGGAAACGGTGCACGCCAGGTCGGATTGCCGCTGATCATCCAGGATGCAGTGCTGCTGGTTTTGTCGCTGTGGATCTGGATTCAGGGTGCCGGACGGTGGGCGCTCGACGCCACCTCGCGGACGCGGAAAGTCGCATCGCGTGAAGAGGTCCTTTCCGCGTCAGAAGCCTGATCGGCGGCCCGGTGTCTTCGTTTAACAACATCGCCAAATACTACAATCTGATGACCGGCTATCCCGGACGGATCGACCGTCTGGGCGAGGCCATTGCGCCGTGGGTCGACGAATGGAAGGTCAGTGACGCGCTGGATGCCGGTTGCGGCAACGGGGTTTTGATGTTCGCCCTGCAAAAGCGCAATGTCAACGTCGTCGGCGTCGACGTCGCCGAACCGATGCTGCGATTGACGCTCGACAATGCCCGTGCGCTCGGAACGACGGCCGATGTTCGCAGCGCGACCTATGCGTCGGTGGGGCAACTTTTCCCATCGCGCTTTGATGCCGTCTTTGCGTTGGGAAATGCGCTTGTCGGTGCGGCCAATGATCGGGAAATGGTCTCGTGGCTCGCCGGGCTGCGGGAGTCACTGCGGCCGGGCGGTCACGCGTTGATTCAGATGCTCAACCCGACGCCGTTTCTCAAAGGGCACAAAACCCTGATCGCACGGCGGCAGGTCGACGGCTATGAGTTTGTCCGGTTTGCGCATCCCCATCCCGATAAGAGGGGATTGACGTTCTGTCTGACCATGACCGGTCCCGATGATCTGTTCGAGTCGACGGTTCTGCAGTGGCCGGCCTGGGATCATCGGCGGACACTGAGCTGTTTTGCCGAGGCCGGGTTCGGAGGTCTCGCATTGTACGGGTCGCTACAACGGGATGACTTCGAGGAGCGCTCGTCGACCGATATTGTGATTGCGGCTGAGCGCGACTAGCGGATTGGGTGCAAAAGGGTGAGGGGGACCTCATCCCCGCATGAGGTCCCCCTCGTACTGACTTCCCCTTCCACCGTATCGTCAGTACTGCTTTGTCGTCGTCAGGTTGGGCCGAGCAAGTGGCAATCCCGTCCTTTGGTCTTTGCTCATCTCCCCGGAATTACTCACATCCTCCTTGTTCAATCTTGCGATCAACCCAACCCACGTAAGAGGAGTACAGGTCTGCACCAATAGAGTAACAATCCTCATGCCAATCGCCGGGGTGTGGGGTGATTGATTTTAACTAGTTGTCTTATAACGTCTTACTGTCTCAGATGAGGACGGGGTTACGAGGACACAATCGTCGATAACGCAGAGTCTGCGGCTCGTTACGGGAATTTCGAATATTCTCAGTATAAGCCATTGATCACCAGCGCCTTAGATACGCAGACCGTGCGACGCAGCGGTGGTGCTGGGATGTTCGCCGGAAGGAGGAATGACCGAGATTTGGGGGTTAGAGCGAGTGTTAGATGTCCATTCCGATTGAGAAGGAGAGAGGCGTGGTTGATTTGGTACTCACGGTTGGGTGCCACGGGCCTTTAGGCCCGTGAACCGGGATCGTGTGAACGTGGAACCACGGGCCTGAAGGCCCGTGGCACACCCAATGGAAACGGAACATACTTCTGAGAATTGCTCTAAAGAAGCCTACGATGTTGGTAAACTCCGTCATAAGGCGATGATCATGAGTAGCGGCGTATTGCATACGCCCTCTCTACAAC
>WJJR01000001.1 GCA_014729565.1 Candidatus Zixiibacteriota bacterium
GTACTCCCTGGACTATTACAGCGTGGAATACGAGCGACGCCTCAATTTGAACACCGAGACCATCCGTTTCATTCCCGAATTCGACGGGACTGCCAACCTGGTATTCAGCAACACGAGCGGTCCGGAGGTCTGGGACATTACCGATCCGGCCAATGTCGAAGTCTACACCGATTTGGAGCTTGAGGGGAATGTCGCCCGAATGCCGGCGGTCGATGGTTTGCTCTTTGCTGCGGAGCCGACGCAACGCGTCACGCCCACCAGTATTCGAATTGTCCCGCACGCAGATCTTCACAATCCCGCGACCGGCGCCGATTACATTGCCATCGGACCGCGCGATTTCGCCGGTGCAACAGCCGAATTCCTGGCCTACCGCGAGTCAACGCACGGCGTCAGCACGCGCTTTGTCGCGATTGAAGACATTTACGACGCTTTCAGTTTGGGACTCAGCGATCCGGTCGCCATTCGCCGATTCCTGCGGCATACGTTCCAGGAATGGCCGACGCCCGTGCCGGCGTACACACTCCTCGTCGGCGACGGCAGTTATGATTTCCTCGGCAACGTCGGCGTTCTGTCGATCAACTATGTGCCACCGTACGTTACCGAGGATGATCAATCAATATCCGATGAAAACTACGTCTACTTCGGCGACAAAAAGGTTCTCGACTCCGAACCCGATCCCGACGCCAACATTGTGCCCGACATGTTGATTGGCCGCTGGCCGGTGAAGTCCGTATCGGATATCGCCAATCTCACGGAGAAAGTTCGAAACTACGAATCGACCGACGATCTTGGTCCGTGGCGGTCGCGTGTCATGATGGTGGCCGACGATGAGTTTGGCGATCGCAGCGCCGGTTCAGTGACTGAAGAGTTCCACGTCGAAGACGCCGAGCAGATCTCGCAGTTGACCATCCCCGATTGGGTTCACATCAACAAGATTTACATGACCGAGTACCCGTTCAGTAATCCCGGCTGCTATGAACCGAGCGCACGCGGTTGCCGCAAGCCGGCCGTCAACGACGCTATTGTCAGTGCCTTGAACGAGGGCGCGCTGGTGTTCGACTACATCGGCCACGGCAATCCCGATTTGCTTGCGCATGAGCGGGTGTTCCTGCGCACCGAGGAGTTGCGCGAATTGACCAACCAGGGGCGTGCCACGTCGGTATTAACATTCTCCTGTTCGATCGGCTTCTTCGACGATCCTCGGTCTGAAGGAATGTCGGAAGAGTGGGTGCGCATGCCCGCTGCGGGCGCCGTCGCGGTCGTATCCGCGACCCGTCTCGTGACCGCGTTCGCCAACGCCGAGCTCAACCGCAAAGTGTTCGATTTGTTGTTCAACGATAACGTCACCGGCATTGCCGCATCGCTCTACACCGCCAAGCTCCTGCGCCAGTATGGCCGCACCTGTTCGGTGTGCGATGAGCCGCCCTGTCCGTGTGAGAACGATCGCCGCTACATGTTGTTGGGTGATCCGGCGCTGCAACTCGGCATCCCGGTCAATCGTGTCGAATTCACGTCGCTTGAACCGCTGCAATTCGAGGCCCTGGCGCGGGCCATGGTCCGGGGGGAGATTGTCGATACCGCCGGTCATCGACTCACGGATTTTGACGGTACCGTGTCCATCAGCGTTTTCGACGCGCCGCGTGAACGCGAGTATCGCATCAGTGAACTGGAAACGCTGCGTTACGACCTCCCCGGCGGCACCTTGTATCGCGGCGATGTCGCGGTGCAGAACGGTCAGTTCGAGTTTGGATTTATCATTCCCAAAGACATTGCCTATGGCGAAACCGGCGCCCTGATCCGCGGCCACGCCGTCTCCACCACCAACATGGCCGCCGGCGTTCGGTCCCATATTCCCATTGCCGGTGCGGTGGGCGAATTGACCGACACGGTCGGTCCGGAAATCTCCGTGACCGATGACAACGGAGAACCGGTCACCAGTGGTTATCGAATTACAGCAGGCGATGAGTTGATCGTCGCCTTCACCGACTCGTCCGGCATCAACCTGACCGGATCCCCGGGACATCGCATCGAGGTGTTCGTCGACAACGATATCGAAGCCCTCGCTGATTTGACCGAGACGTTTGTCTACGATGCGGGGGCATTCACAACCGGAACGGCCCGGTTCTCGTTGCCCGAGGTCGCGCTGGGCAAACACCGCGTGACGATCAAGGCGTGGGACAACGCCAACAACTCCGCGACGCATGATATCGATCTCGACATCGCTGCCCAGGGGAGCGACACCGACTTTCGGATCAGCGAGTTTCTCACCTATCCCAACCCCAGCAGTGGTGAGACGACCTTTTACTTCCTCACCACCCGTGCCACGCGTGACGCACGGATTCGCATTTTCACGCTCGCCGGACGTCTGATCTGGGAGCGGTCGGGCGTCATCGACGGCGTTACACGGTGGGATGGGCACGATGCCGACGGCGATCCGGTCGCCAATGGCGTCTACATTGCGCAGTTAGAGGTGACCGGTAGTGGGTCATCAGTCGATAATACAGCATACGAGGAAACCAAGATCGTCCTGTCACGCTGACGAAATGCCGTTGGTGGCGCCGGTCGATCACAACGACGTACGAGAGACACGATGAGTAATCACAGCACACACAGCGCCGCGCACTCTGCGCCGGCGCACGTTGCACGCAGGCAATTGGAAAGGACTAGTGCTATGCGACGGATGAGCGCGTGGCTCAGCGCCGGATTGATTGGGTTGATCCTGCTGGGTTCACAGGACGCGCGGGCGGCAGTCAACGCGGGTGTACTTTTCCTGCGGATCGCACCCGGCGCACGGTCAGCAGCGATGGGTGAAGCCTTCGTGGGCGTCTCTGACGATGCCACGGCAACCCATTGGAATCCCGCCGGCTTGGGAGTCTATCCTCTCAACGACGACTGGCAGGACTACAATCTCCCCGACTACGGAACGGTTCGCGATGCGGCGGTCGTGCGGAATGATCTGCCCTACACCGACTATCGCGCGCGCGATCTCTGGATGCTGACCGATCAGGGGCTCCTCACTCTCGAGCACGGCTCGCGCGGTGATGAAGAGATTGCCGGCGTCAGTCAGGGGGACCTGATCTCTCAGGGACAAGCATCCAACTGGATCGAGGTCTCGACGGTCGGCGTCAGTTCGATCACCGCGGCGGTTCGCCGCTACGCTCCGTTTCTCTCCGAACAACGGGCAGAGGAAATTGCGCGTCGCTCCGCGGCGGCACATGTTGGTATCCAGATTACACAGATGGACCCGCTGTTGCAGCGCATCGAAACGGCGATGCCCGAGGATTACAAAGACCGTACGATCATGCAAAATGCCGTCAGCGAGTTCCGCCGTGCCTACCGTGAGGCACGACTCGTTGACGAACGCATTCCCGATGTGCGTGCCGCGTTATCGGCACTGCCCGAGAGCGGAGCCGCCAATCTCGAAGAACTGGACCGTGTTCGCTTTGCCCTGGAACGCAGCATCGGCAAGGCGCTTCCCGAACGCATTGCCATCCTCACCGAGGAGCTGTTTCCCGCATCGATCCGGGCCATCAACAGCGATGGCCAGCGTCTCTATGTCGGGACCGGCAGCAATCTGCTCATGCTGAACAACAATCGCTGGACGGAGATCGGCGCCCCGACCGACGACGGATGGGCGGCGGAAGGCGTGAATTGTATCGGAGTGGCGCCCAATAACCGGCTCTGGGTCGGTACCGACAACGGTTTGCTCCTGCGTTCCGGCGGAACCTGGACGCGTTACACCACCGCCGAAGGACTCCCCAGTGATCGCATTCTGCATCTGGACTTGCCGACGCAGCGCTCCGGTTGGGTGAACACCGACGCCGGCCTGGCGCGTTTTGAAGGAGAGCATTTCACCGCCTTTGCCGAATTGACGGCGAACGTTGGCGATTCGCTCGCCAAGATGCTGTCGCGGTATCTCGATACCCGCGACCAGGTCGTGCTTGAAGAGGCCGCGGCCACCGTCCGTGACGCCAATATGATGGATGCCGATTTCGAACCGGAGGCCGGGGCCGTGGTGCAGGTGCCGTTCATGGTCGGGTTCACGAACCAGGTCACCAACCTGACGGTCGATTCGTATGGCCGGCTGTGGGTCGGAACCGATCGCGGGACGCTGCGCTACGCGCGCGACGCGTGGACACGTTTCGGCTATCGCGAAATCAAGGCCACCGAACCGACCACGGCACAAGTGGTGGCCGAACAACTGCTCGGCAATCGCTCGACACCCGAACGCGCCGGCAACCTGGCGGATTTGATCATCGCGTACAACGGCCTGAACGAATCGGGCGACATCGCGCCCGGACGGACGATCTATGTGTACCGGAATCCCGCCGCCTCGCACGTTTACGACATCGCCACCGCCGGTGATCGCTTGATGATCGCATCGGCCGCCGGTTTGCTCGAAGTCAAATCGGGCGATTGGGGACGGTACTACCACGCCGGTCTCGAACGCGACGTCGTCTATGCGATCGTACCCAGCGAGCGCGATATGTGGTTCGTGACCGATGATCGCGCCGTCATCTTTAAGAATTCACGCAGCGAAGTCACCTTCATGTATTCGCCGTGGCTGCCCGATTTCAATCTCGATTTGTACTACGCGTTCTTCTCCGGCGCCACCCACGTCGAGGGATGGGGGACCGTCGGTCTGGCGGTCACGTTCTTCTCGTACGGTGAAATCATCCGCACCGATGAGTTCGGCCGGCTGGGCAACACATTCCACTCGTTCGACGGTGCGCTGTCATTGTCATACGCGACCCGTCTCAGCCAAACGCTCTCCGGTGGTTTGACCGGTAAGATCATCTATTCGCGTCTCGCCGATCAGGGTGCGGGCGCCGAAATCGGCAGCGGCAGCGCGACAGCATTTGCCATCGATGCCGGCATTCTCTATCAGACACCCTGGGATCCGCTCACCTTCGGCGCCGCGCTGTCGAATGTCGGTCCGAACATTTCCTACATCGACGCGCAGCAGTCCGATCCGTTGCCGCGTAATCTCGCACTCGGCTTCGGACTGAAACTGCTCGATCGCCCGGCCTTCCGGGTACTGTGGGTTGGCGATATCAATCGCGAGCTGGTTGACCTCACCGACAGTGACAATGAACTGGCGCAGAACATTTATA
>WJJR01000327.1 GCA_014729565.1 Candidatus Zixiibacteriota bacterium
CCATCGCCTCGGCCGCCCCGTCATTGAGAGTGAGGCGTCTGATATTTGGCGTGACATCGAGGTTTTTGGCATTCGACATGAATGTCTTCCAGTTGTCGGCCACGTTGTCGGGCATCGTGGGAAATGCGGAGCGCAAACCGTCAATTGTCTGGCTCTCAACCGCGCGCCAGAATGTTTCGATGGCCGCCAGCGCTCGCGTCGAGTCGTCACGTCGCGCCGCGGCCAGCTCCTCCGGTGTGGGACCCGGATCGACCGGTTCGTCAATCGACGCAGTTTCCTCACCGACATCTTCTACCGGTTGCTCATCCGGAACAATGGCCTTCGCCTGACGAATCGAATCATCGACGCGTTGTTGTT
This sequence comes from Candidatus Zixiibacteriota bacterium, assembly GCA_014729565.1. GTDB lineage: Bacteria > Zixibacteria > MSB-5A5 > WJJR01 > WJJR01 > WJJR01. Next base: position 358 of record WJJR01000327.1, read on the forward strand.
CCCGCTGACGTTCAGCCTCCTGCATCGCCGACGACAGGCGGTTAATGCTGTCCTGAAGTGCCTTGGTGCGCTGTTCTGCTTCCATGGCGGCGAGAATCGATGAGCTGTCTATCGGCGCCGGCTCTTCGTCCTCGGCACCGTCAGTGGACATTGTGTCCGGAGTTGTCGCCATCGTTGTTGTGTCAGGCGGCAATGTCTGCTCCCGTTCCGCCTGCGTCGTGGTTGCCGATGTGGCCGGTTGCGTCGGTTTCGATTCACGCAGCGACTGCAACAGATGCCAGCCAACTGCGCCATTGATCGCGACCAGCACCACCACACCGATCCAGATAGCGGTCTTGCGACCCTTGCGCGGCGTCGGTGTGGGTCCGGTGTTCCCAGTACGCAGATCGTCGGCGAGCTGCTCCAGGTCGCGCCGCACTTCGGTCATCGACTGGTAGCGCTTGTCGACCTTCTTTTCGAGCAGCCGGTCGATAATGCGCTGCAATCCGGTTAGCGCGTCGGGACGGTACTCGGTCAGCGGGGGAGGTGGATCGTTAACGATCGCGGTCAGCGTTGCCGCATCGAAGGCGCGCTTGAATGGCAAACGGCGCGTGGTTAAGTGGTAGAGAACAATGCCAAACGAGAAAATGTCCGAGCGGAGGTCGGCGTCTTTGCCCTGCGCCTGCTCCGGCGACATGTAGGAGACTGTTCCCAGTGTCGAACCGACCATCGTCAGGTCGGGATCGGTCGAGCGCTTGGCCAGACCAAAATCGAGAATGCGCACCCGTCCATTGCGGTCGAGCACGATGTTGGCTGGTTTGACGTCGCGGTGAACAATACCAAGACTGTGCGCCGCCTCCAACCCGGAGGCGATGCCCATCCCAATGCGGACGATGTCATCGTAACTGACCAGATTCTCGCGAATCACATCGCGCAGTGACCGTCCCTCGACATACTCCATCACACAGTAGGCACGGTTTTGGTATTCCGCGACCTCGTAGATGTGAACGATATTTTCGTGGTTGAGGGCGGCGACCGCCTGCACCTCGCGCATGAAGCGGGCGCGCTGATTCGGATCGGCGGCAATTTGCGGCGAGACAAACTTGATCGCCACCCGCCGGTTCAGACGGGTGTCATCGGCCAGATAGACCTCGCCCATCCCGCCAACGCCGATGTTTTCGATGATCTTGTAGTGAGAGACGATTGTGCCCGGAGCGAACGACGGACGCCGTTCCTCTGGCGACTCTCTGTGCCCACCGGAGCTGTCAACATCCATACCGCAAGCTCTCTCTACTCAGCGACAGGCCATCCGCACCCGATCCGCCAAGTCCTGGAAGCCGGTTCTCCATCCATCCGCTGGTTCAACGACTGTACAGATCACCTCTGACCGTGGTTGAACTGCCAATGGTACGATGACGGTGGCATCAGTCAAACGGAAATCATGAGAAAAACGCTCTTATTATGCAAAATTGAACAAATCTCCTCTTGTGAAACTCTTCTCTTAAGCAGGAGTGAAACCATCCTGATCTAATCGGCGTATTGAAGGATAGCTACGGACGCGGCCGGTTCATCAGACGATTCGGTTGCGACCGGTCTTCAGACAGGAGGGGTACCATGATGACACCGACGCGCTTCGCCTTGCTGGTCATAGTCACCGCGGTCATGCTGCCGATCAGCCCTAATGTCTCCGCGATGAGCGTGGCCCCGGTCGACAATCTGGTGGCCGAGCCCCTGACGACGGGGGCAACCCTGGATCGAGAGTTTTCATTGATGCAACCGTACCAGACGCCGGTGCTACCTCTCTTGCAACCGCTCAGTGGGCGCACCAAAATCGACTGCAAGTGCCTGTATTTCGACTGGTGGTATGATACCGGCGGGCTGTGGGTCCAGCATTCACCGAACGAGTTCATTGCAATCTAATGATCTACGGATTGCTCAAAGTGATACCATTTCTATAGATCATTGCCCTCATTCACAGAAACGCGACACGGGATGCCCGAAACGGCATCCCGTACCTGTATCAACGATATTGCAAAGGAGGTCACAATGGCGAATGTGAATCCCATTCCCGACGGCATTCATACACTGACACCGCATATCACCATCAAGGGGGCCGCCAAGGCGATCGATTGGTATGCGAAGGTGCTCGGCGCCAAAGAGGAAATGCGCATGGTCATGCCCGGCACCGACATCATCATGCATGCACGGCTCAGTGTGGGCGATTCGCATGTCATGCTCAATGACGAGTTTCCGCAGTCGGGATCGGTGGGTCCGAAGCCCGATGAAAAAGCATCGGCGATTCACGCGTATGTCGACGATGTTGACGCGGTCTACAAGCAGGCGATGGACAATGGCGCGACGGAGGTCCTGGCGCCAATGGACACGTTCTGGGGCGACCGTTACGGCAAATTCACCGATCCGTTCGGACACCACTGGTCGGTCGCCAGCCGTATCGAAGCACTGACTCCCGAACAGATCGGGCAGCGGTCGCAGGAGTATTTCGCCCAGATGAAACAAGGGTGATAAACTCGGACCGCCGAGCACCTTAGGGTGAGCTTGTCGAACTCTAGCTCGGCGCGTGACTTTTGAATTCGTTGTCTTTGGGAACGTGGGTTTAGAAAACCCTGATGGGCAAAAGACGCCCATCAGGGCCACTTCAATAGACTATTTCCGAAATAGGATTTTCGCGAAGACGTCCCGGTTGTTCGCCACCCGCCGGTATCCCCATTCGGTGATCGGACGAAACAGGGGAAATCGCATGATCCGCTCCAGCCGCCGATAACCGATCCGCCCTAAAACGTACGCACTTGCTTCACCGGCTTCGAGCACCCGCCCATCAGGCAACACGACTTGCACCGACTTTTTTGCTCGTTCGTACAGCTCGGGTGTCATCGGTGGCGATGGCGCGTCCTGAAAGGGCACGGCTCGGAACAGATTCTCCCGGTCGTGCAACTTGACCCACTCCACCGACTTACGGCAAAACCCGCATTTTCCGTCCCAAATCAGCCAATGAGTGGGCTCAGTCATGGGTGCACCAGGTATCGTTTTGCAAGTTCGCTCCAAGCTGCGTATTGTGAAGATCGATCATTGTGCACCGCACAGCAAGGATGAGCCATACGATACCGGAATGGAATACGAAAGGAGCCTCGCATGAAGAAGACGACTGTGACATGGACGATTATTGCTATTGGGTTAATAGCGGCCGCGGTGGCATTTGCCCCCGATGCGGTCATGAGCCACTGCCAGGTCCCCTGCGGCATCTACGATGACCCCGCCCGCATTGCTGAACTCCGTGAGCATTCGCGTACGGTCGAAAAAGCGATCACCAACATCAATCAACTGAGCGATGCCACCGATCCGCAAGGCAACAACCAGTTGATCCGCTGGGTCAACAACAAAGAGACGCATGCCTCCTATATCATTACAACTGTCTCGGAGTACTTTTTCGCACAGCGCGTAAAGCCGGTTGAAGAGGGCGCCGACGGATACGACGCGTACCTCGAAAAACTGGCGAAACACCATGCGGTGATAATCGCGGCCATGCAGTGTAAACAGCACGCCGACCAGGAGTATGTCACCAGGCTGAATGCGGCGATCGATGGCATCGCGCCGTACTACACCGAATAGGAATGAAGCTCCGAGCCTCTTAGGGTGAGCGTGTCGAACCCCGGCTCGGTACTCAGCACCACCCCAACTAATGTGGCCCTGATGGGCGTAGTTTGCCCATCAGGGTTTACTGAACTCACCTTCCCAAATGGGAACGGCACAACAACACACGCCGAGCTGGGGTTCGGCAAGCTCACCCCTACAGCTCCGCGATCCGAAAGCGCCCCTGACGAGCCTATCTTGCTCATAAGGGTTCATGTAAGTCACCTTCGAATTGATCAAGACCCTTAGGCGCCACCGATCTGGGGGTTGACCAATGCTCTCCAAATGGCGCGGTGCTCCGTGACCCTCAAAACTGATTGAACCTCCCGCAGCCGCATACTATCTTCTTCACTTACCTGGGCAGACAATTCACATTGCCTGCCGTGACCAACAAAGGAAGATGCCATGCTGTCTCGCGTTGTCTCGTCGGCCGTATTGGGTATCGATGCGTACGAAGTCGAAGTCGAGGCGGATATTGCGCCGTCAATGCCCAAGTTCATTACCGTTGGCTTACCCGAAGGTGCGGTCAAGGAAGCCCGCGAACGGGTCCAGTCGGCGATCAAGAACTCCGATTTTCTCTTTCCCAACAAGAAAGTGACCATCAATCTCGCCCCGGCGGATATCCGCAAGGAGGGCTCGGCGTTCGATCTGCCGATTGCCGTGGGGATTTTGGCCGCCACCGGACAGGTGCTGCGCGAAGAGTTCCAGGATGTGGTGTTGATCGGCGAACTCTCGCTCGATGGGCGGCTGAAGCCGGTCCACGGAGTGCTGCCGATGGCGCTCAAGGCGCTCGCCGATGGGAAGAAGGGCGTGATTGTACCGGAGGATAACGCGCGCGAGGCGGCCATCGCCAAGGGACTGAATGTCTTCCCGGTCAAAACCCTGAACGAAACAGTCCGGTTTCTCGAAGACGGCGACTCGGTCGAGCCGTTCACAATCGATGTCGACGAAGTCTTTTCGAGCGCGATGCAATACCCGGTCGATTTCACCGATGTGAAAGGCCAGCAACTGTCGAAGCGTGCACTCGAGGTCGCCGCCGCCGGTGGACACAATGTTATCATGATCGGCCCGCCAGGATCGGGGAAGACGATGCTCGCGCGACGGTTCCCGACGATTCTCCCGCACATGACCCTCGAAGAAGCGCTGGAGACGACCAAGATTCATTCGGTCTCGGGCAATCTTCCCAGC
>WJJR01000328.1 GCA_014729565.1 Candidatus Zixiibacteriota bacterium
CGCGGGGCTCCATAATCGGGGCTCCATGCTTGGGACTCCCTGCTACACGTTTTTTCCTGGGGAATAGTCGATACTCTGAAACGTATATTGTGAAGAATCGACACCCCAACCCGGAGAGCCGATATGAACCGGAGTCTTTTGCGCCTGATTATACTCAGCCTGGCCGTTGTGATCGTGGGCTGTGGCGGAGATGGTCCGACTGAACCCGAGGATGGCATCACCGTTACGGTTATGTCCGATACCGGCGTTCCGATTGAAGGGGCGCAACTCTCCGGCGGCATCGACTGGGATTATTATCACGTCCGAACCGACAGCGAGGGCAAAGCGACACTCCCGAAGCCGGCGGCTCACTGGGATACCGACATTCGCGCTCACAACCACTTTCCGCAGACTGTCCGGGTTCAGGATGGGTTCGTCTATCACCTGCACAAGGCCGAAGTGGAACTGGAGCAGATTGGCCACGTGGGCGGATATATCGTCAAGTTCACGCGCGACACCATCCTGCAATTGCAGTATCACGGTGAACTGACGACGCTGCTGTATGATGAAACAGGCGTCAGGGAAGTGGCCTCGGCCCCGGTCGTGCAACAACGTCGTCGTTTCGAATTGCATGGCGACACCCTGTGGTGTTCCACATTCGATACCGGTGTCTACGCATACGACATCTCCGATCCGACCAATCCTCAGCAATTGTTGCACATCGTGAGCGGCGAGAATCTTGGCGCCATTGCGGTGCAGGATAGTCTGGTGGCTGTCGCCGGCGGATTCAGTCCTCATCCGGTGACGTTGTTTGCATTCCGAAGTGATGGAACGTACGAGACCATTGCCGAATGGGGTGACATCTATGTTGCGGAACTGGAATTCCATCGCGACGCGCTGATTGTCTATGGCAACAGCAACGACCTGGTGACTGTTTTGGACGTCAGCGACCCGGCCAATCCGCAGCAGGTGTACCGGTGGACAGATCCGTACTATTGGTTTGCGTTCAGGGAGGGCGACACCATCTATCCAATACCACGGACGCCGCTGTCGTCACACCTGTACGCCTATCCGATTCTCGATGTTTCCGAGCCGGCCGTACCGGTCTGGCGTCCGGAAATCATGAGCAATGGACAGATGTCGGCCATTGTCAATGACAGCCTGGCCATCGGCACGTACGATTATCAACCGGCCATTCTCAAGCGTGTCCCAAATCGCAGCCGGTTCCATACGATTGCCATCGCCGCTCCGCTATTTACCAACGTTTCCCTTCCGGGTGGTTACCCCGATCCGGGCGTGATTCTTGAAGCCGGAGCCCGCTCGGAAACGACGTCCGACTTCTTCCAGTTCACCGGCATGGTCGATGACTATGTGTTGATGGAGCAGTATCTGTACCGCGTGGCCCCGTAGACAAGAACGAACGGACCGTCGAGGCCCAGCGCGGCGTATGAGCAAACCGGAGCACCGAGCCCCAGCTCGGTGCAGTCAATACAACGGCACAGGCAAAGACTCATCCGACAACGAGCATACTGGGTACGCCCACGGAATGCAGACCCACTCACGACACTGCACCGAGCTGGGGCTCGGTATTCCAAATCGCTAAAGGGTATGGTGCAACCACTGAAGCGACTCCGGGACAATTCTCCCACCCCGGCATTTTCTTCCGCCTCCCACTGATCTTTCTGCCGGACATCCGGGTCACGGTGGATTCGTAAGGCACTACACAACAACAGCTTAGTTGGCTGGCCACAATCGGCACGCATCTTGCCAGACCGTTTTGCGGGGTAGACCGTATGGCGAATACGATTCAACAAGTTGTCTTCGAACCGATGCAGATTCCCAAGCTGCAGACCGTCCTCGATTTGGCATCGACGCGGCAGACGCTGCTCACGGAAAATGTGGCCAATTCGGAGACCCCCGGCTATCGCCGCAAGGATATCGACTTTCAAAGTGAATTGAAATCGGCGATGAGCAACAACTCCTCCGGGACGCTCAAGATCACCAATCCCAAACATCTGGGGCCGAGCCGTAACGGTGTCAACCCGGAGATCACGCGTGAGAATATCCCCGACGGCCAGGTCAGCGGTGTCGCAATCGATCAGGAGATGGCGCAGGTCGCGCGTAACCAGCTCGAATATAGTGTGGCGGTCAAACTCGTGAGCCGGAAGTTCGATGGTTTGCGTAATGCGATCCGCAGCGAATAGCAGGATTGATCAATGAGCATTGAATCACTGCGTGTTTTTGAAATTGCCGCCGACGGCCTCTCGGCGCAGCGGCTGAAGATGGACACGGTGTCGGAGAACATTGCCAACGCCGAGACGACGCGTACGCCCGAAGGCGGACCGTACCGTCGCCAGGACGTGAGCATGGCCGCCAACAACACGCAAACCGAATTCCGCAGCCAACTGCAGTTGGCAAACATGCGTTTGCGGCAGACACGCGACGGTCACAACACCGCGTTGCGTCCCAATCGGGCAATTCTGCCCGGCGCCGAATCGGCGGTGACCGCCAATGTGCAGGAAGCGCCGCCGGAGCAGGTGAAACTGGTATTCGATCCGTCGCATCCCGACGCCGACGACAGCGGCTATGTCGCGATGCCCGATGTCGAACTGATTGTCGAAATGGTCGAGATGATGGCCGCGTCGCGCGCATACGAAGCCAATCTCACGACCATCGACGCCACCAAACAGATGATCGATAAGGCGCTCGAAATCTAGTGCCCAACCAAGATATGAACAACGCACATCCTCACTCCCTTCTCGTGGCTACAACGCGCCTTCATCTCGGCAGGGATGGCCGAATGAGGTCGTGAGATGTTCGCCGGAGCATGTCATCATGCTCCGGCGGAATCACGTGTCAACGAACCGGAGGCAGCGAATCTGAATGAGCAGTATCAATTTCAATCCAGCGACGCGCATCGGGACCACACCACCGGCCCGGCAGCCCCGCACACCCGAGCCGCAAACAGTCGAAGAGCGTCAATTGATCGCGCGTCTGTTTGGCAAGCCGGTTCCGGAGATGAACAACGCCGGACCGTCGTCCCCAACGGCGGCGGATAATGACAAGGACGATTTTGCGCCCAATCTCGGGCGCCATTTGGATGTGTTGGCATGAGTGGAGTCACACCGATCACGACGGTCATTGAGGGTGTCTACAACCGCCCCGAGCTGCCGGGACTCGAATCGGCCACGCCGAAGCCGGGCGCGGATCCGCTTGGTGAGGTGTTCAGCGGCGTATTGGATACGGTCAATGAGTTACACACACAGGCCGGTGTCATGGAAGAGAGTTTGTACTCGAACGATCCGGTCGAGCTGCACCGTGTCATGATCGCCGCCGAGCAGGCGGGCGTGGCCACCGATCTGCTGTTGCAGATTCGCAACCGCTTAATCGAGGGATATCAGACGCTGATGCGCATGCCGGTATAATGAGCGTGGTGCGCAGCGGACGCACATAACACATGGTCATCGGATGACCGTTCAGCCCGAATGGAAAAGCGAGGGCACACATCGTGAAGCGTTGGCTTGATGCATTCAAGGCCATGGATGCAAACCGCCGGTTTTTGGCGGTCAGCATCGTCGTGGCATTGGTGGTCGGGACACTTGTCGTCGGCTGGTGGGTACGCAGCATTTCGTACGGTGTCTTGTACACGCGTCTTCCCGCCGACGAGGCCGGGGAGATCATCGATCAACTCGAACAGATGAAGGTCGACTACCGTCTCTCCGAAGGCGGCTCGTCGATTATGGTTCCGTCGGATGATGTGCATGAGCTGCGCTTGCGTCTGGCGGCCGCCGGTTTGCCCAAGGGCGGCTCGGTGGGATTCGAGATTTTCGATGAAAGCAATCTCGGTGTGACCGACTTTCTGCAAAAGGTGAACTATCGAAGGGCACTGGAGGGAGAACTGGCCAAATCGGTCAGCAGCCTCCGCGAGGTGTCCGCAGCACGCGTACACATTGTCATACCGGAGAACCGTCTCTTTGAAAAGGACCAGAAGCCGACCACCGCGTCGGTGGTTCTGAAAGTGAATCCGGTCGGCACGCTCGACCGCGGCAAGGTCGCCGGCATCACCCATCTGGTCGCATCAGCGGTCGAGGGACTCGATCCGGGACGAGTGACAGTGCTCGATCAGAACGGCACGCTGCTGTCCAGCGGCAGCGATGACACTGTGCTCGGCGGCATAACCAACAAACAGCTCGATCTGCAAAAGAGTGTGGAGACGTATCTCCAGGACAAAGCGCAGTCACTGCTGGACGGTGTGCTGGGACGGAATCGTTCGATTGTCCGCGTGAACGCCGCACTGAATTTCGAGCAGGCCGAGCGGACCATTGAGAGTTTCGATCCGAACACTCCGGTCATTGTCTCCGAACAAACGACGACCGAACGTACCGCGGACAATTCCGGAAACGGCGGCGGCGCCAACGGGGGAGAGTCAACCGTTGAGACCGCACTCACCAACTATGAACTCAGCAAGACCGTTGAGCACGTCGTCACCGCCGTCGGGACCATCGACCGCTTGAGCGTGTCGGTCATTGTCGATGAGACGCTCCAGCCGCCGGCTGAAGGCGCAGAAGAGACCGAGACGACAACCGTGCCCCGTAGCGACGAAGAGCTGACGCGAATTGCCACGCTGGTTCGCGGCGCCGTCGGAATCGAGGACGATCGGGGTGACCGCATCGACGTCGTCAGCGTGGCCTTCGACAACACGGCCATGGAAGAAGAACAGCGTCAACTCGAAGAATTCGAACAGCGGCAGTTCTACTATGATATCGGCCGCAAGGTCGGTTATGGCTTGCTGGTACTGCTGTTGATCTTCGTCGCGCTGCGTGTCTACAAGAAAGCCGGCACATTCATTAAAGGCCTCGTGCCACCGCCACGGCCATACGATGACGAATACGAGACGGAGCCGAACGCCGAAACAGAAGAGCGGCCGGTCGCGGTTCCGCAACGGCGCAAAGTGCGCCTCAATGAACAGATGGCGCAGGCGGCCAAATCACATCCGGATGAAGTCGCACGTGTGATCAAAACGATGATGGCGGAATAGGTCATGGCCGACGCAGCCCAGGGACAATCAATCAGAGATGAGCTGTCGCCCATCCGCAAAGCGGCGATTACGCTGGTGGCGTTGGGTAAAGACGTCGCCGCGGATGTGCTGAAGAACCTCAGCGAACGCGAGGTCGAAAAACTCACAGTGGAAATCGCCAACTTGGGTGATGTTCCGCCGAAACTGGAACACGACGTTCTCGAAGAATGTCATACGATTTTCATGGCGCGCCAGTACGTCGGGCAGGGCGGTATCGACTACGCCCGCGGCTTGCTCGACCAGGCCTTCGGGAAGACCAAAGCCGAAACGATCCTCATGCGTCTCGAAGGGACGCTCCACAAAACCGGTTTCGAGCTGCTGAAGAACATCGACCCGCGTCACTTGATCAACTTCATCCAAAGCGAGCATCCGCAGACGATTTCGTTGATCTTAACACAGCTTCCATCGAAACAGGCGGCCGCTGTCCTTGGCGATTTGCCCGCCGAATTGCAGGCTGAAGTCGCCATTCGTCTGGCCACGATGGAGCGGATCTCGCCTGAAGTATTGCGTCAACTTGAAGAGGTACTCGAGTCCCAGTTTGAATCAACGAGCACCCGCGACCTGTCAGTCTCCGGCGGCGCCAAAGCGGTCGCCGA
>WJJR01000329.1 GCA_014729565.1 Candidatus Zixiibacteriota bacterium
CACGTGTGTGAGGCCGCCCGACCACGAGCGTTAGGAATGCGAACGCGATACTACGAGCGCGGAACGCGCCAATCGTCCTCGGACTCCACGCCGTCCGGCACCCACGTCCAGATGATCTTGCGATAGGTGTACGCAACATCCTCCATGTGGCCGTAGCTGGCGAACTGCGGATCGAGACAGTTGGGCACGTGTGGCCGCACCGACACGACAATCGCATCTTCAAGCTGAATCGTGTAGTAGTGCTCTTCGATGCCCGCGTTGTCGATGCGGTAGAATTTCATGGTGACATCTTTCATCCGCTCGCCCGATGTCAGCGCCTGGAAAATCTTCGGCGACGATTTGTCGAAAACCTTCGTGACGGTCAGCGGGTTGTGAACGCGCAGGCCGGTCGGCTGGCCGCTCTGCGGGTCCCGCGGAATTGAGATGTCGTGCTGCAGCGCCTGGCAGAGGATCGTTCCCTCGCGCCCGGTCTGATCACATGACCCTTCGATGGCACCTTGGTTCATACCCTCCATGGTCATGTAGAATGGCATTGGCATGGTTCTTCCCTCCTTGCTGGTACAGCTTTGGTTTGCTAACACCGGTCGGGAGACCGGCCTTCTTTTCGTTTAACTCTACGAACCCCGTTTCCAAAAGTTACGACTTATCGAGCTTGCCAACCAATGACAGAGTGAAAAAGGCGCCCATGTACTTGAAGTGTGGCCGCACCTTCATGTCGACTTTGTACCAGCCCGGCTCACCTTCAACGTCCTCCACATTAATCTGTGCCTGGCGCAGCGGCCGACGGTTGCGGACACCCGGCTTCGGATTGTCCATGTCGGCAACGTACTGCTGAATCCAGTTGTTGAGTTCGCGTTCGAGATCACCGCGCTCTTTCCACGAGCCGATGTTCTCACGCTGCAGCACCTTGATGTAATGCGAGAGTCGCGAAATCACGAACATGTACGGCAACTGGGTACCCAGTTTGTAATTCGTCTCGGCTGCTTTGCCTTCCGCCGACTGACCGAACGTCTTCGCCTTCTGGCAGGAGTTGGCCGAGAAGAAGCAGGCGTTGTCGGAGTCTTTGCGCATGGTCAGGCCGATGAAGCCTTCTTCGGCCAGCTCGAACTCGCGACGTTCGGTGATCAGAATCTCGGTGGGAATCTTGGCCTGGGTCTCGCCCATCTGTTCGAAGGTGTGGACCGGTAGATTCTCGACCGCACCACCGGCTTTCGGGCCGATGATGTTCGGACACCAACGCCACTTCGCAAAGCTGTCAGTCAGACGCGTGGCAAAGGTAAACGCCGTGTTGCCCCACAGGTAGTTCTCGTGGTTGTCGGTCACGGTCTCGTTGTAATCGAACGCCTTGATCGGGTTGTCTTCCTTGCTGTACGGCAGGCGCAAGAGGAAGCGCGGGCAGGTGAGACCGACGTAACGCGAATCCTCGGATTCACGAAAGCCCCGCCACTTGGTGTACCGCGGTCCCTCGGTGATCGACTTCAGATCCTTGAGATTCGGGAACTTCAGCCAACTGTCTTCACCGAAGAACTCCGGCCCGGCGGCGGCAATGAACGGCGAGTGCGACATCGCGCCGACGGAGGCGCAGTACTGCAACAGTGCCACGTCCTGCGATCCGGGGCCGAATTCATAATTGGCGATCATCGCGCCCACTGGCGAACCACCGAACTGGCCGTATTCACGCGAGTAGATTTGCTTGTACAGTCCCGATTTCGGAATTTCCGGTGAATCGGTGAAATCGTTGAGCAAGTCTTCCTTCGAAACGTTGAGTAGTTCGACTTTGATGTTCTCGCGGAAGTCGCTGCGGTCAATCACGAATTTCAGTCCGCGCCACGCGGATTCCAAACGCTGGAACTCCGGGTGGTGCAGCACCTGATCGACCTGCTTGCTCATCTTCTGGTCGATCTCGGAAATCATTTCATCGACGAGCTTCTGTTGGACACGCTCTCCCTTGCGTTCCGGCGTGGCGAGCATCTTGATCAACTCGCGCATGCCGTCGCGGGCAACGTCGAAGCCTTCATCGGACGGTGTCAGCTTGGTTTCCTGGAGAATTTCCTCAACCAGCGAACCCGCCCCCTCGGCCGCCTGGGCCTCCTGTTTCTGTCCTTCTGCTTCAGCCATAATGATCCGTCTCCTTTACATCGTCCTCGTGAGGGCTGTTACGATTGTTCTCCTGATTGGTCTCCCGACAGTCCAAGCTCATTGAGCAGCTTGTCGCGCGCGGCATCGTCGGACATAATCTCCATGATCTTCTTGCGGAATCCGGGGACGTTGCCCAGGGGACCCTTGAGAGCCAGCAGCGCCGTCCGCAATTGCAGGAGTTTGTTCAACTCCGGTACCTGCTTGACAATTGCCTCCGGTCCAAAATCATTGATGTGATTGAACTTCAGACTGACCGGCATTTCCGCGCCTTCCTCTTCGGTCAGCACGCTCTTCACGTTGGCGTCCAACGACAACTTCATCCCCTTCATGACATCGTTGAAGTTATCCTTGTCGATGTTGATCGGCTTGCGATCCTCAAGGGGCGTGTCGTCCGACCGCTGCGAGTAGTCGCCCAGCATAACCAGCTTCAGCGGGAGTTCCTTTTCTTCGTCGACGCCGGTCGCCGGCTTGTAGACAATGTTGACCCGTTCGCGTGGTGCTACTGATCCTTCTTGTCCCATTCTGTCTCACCTCACTTCATGGTGTGCTATAACGATTGGTTATTGTTGTATCGTCATCCCCTACGCCTGAGGGGTTTCATTATCTTGCGGACAACGCCAGCGCCGTGGCGGCATCCAGGCGACACAGTCGATCCTGCAGTTGATTGGTCTTTTGCATCAGTTCCGGCGTCGCACGCCGCTGGTCTTTCAGCAACATGCGCCGGGCACTCAACAATGCGGTATACACCGACAGGCAGAGTTTTGGCTCCCACGTTTCGAGTTCATGCCGCTGAATCAAGTCCTCCAATTCCTCCAAATGCGGTGTTGCCAACAACGGCTGCCCGGAATCGAGACACAGCTTGGCCAGGCCCAGGCGCCAGAGGAATTGTCCGCGCCGTTCGCCGGTCGAAGCCATGCCTTCCTGCATAATCCGGATCGCCTGTGGCAGATTGCCACCACCGGCCAGCCGGCGCGCATCCGCGCTCTTCTCGGCCAGCTCCTCCGGCTCGTTACTCTCTGAGTCTCCACCGCTTGACGGTGCTCCATCCCCGCTGCTCATTCGCGGAAGCACATCCTTCTCCAGCCACGTCTCCGTATCGGGTGAAGCGAGCGGAGAATCATTGGCGAACTTCAGCTTCGGCAGCTCAGGGAACCGTGACACAAGCGCGCCAATTTCCAGCATGACGGCGTCGGCCGCGGCTTCATGGGTTGGACCCAATCCTTTCAATCCTAACACGACCCAGCGGTGGATGTCCAGCCAAAAGATGGCGTTGGTGAACGCCGCTTCGCCCGCCTCGATCAAGTTGGCCCAATCCTGCTTCTGCTCGAGGTCGAAGCAACGGGTACTCAGCTCCGGTGCGGGCGCGGGAATCTTCGTCGAACCATTTTCATTCGGTGGAGCTTCCTTATAGAGCCCCCACGAAATCGAACGAATCAACCGGTACGGGGCCGGATCGGAGTTATCGGTCTTGCGAAGAAAATCACAAATTTGTTTTGCTGTATTTCGGACCTTGCCCAGTTCACGGCGTGCGTCATCGACCGAATTCAGTTCAATTTCGCCCGACGCGGCGCGCTCGGCCGCTTTACGCTTCTTCTCCTCGGCCGCCCGGGCGGCCGCTTCGAAATCCTTGATGTACTGCTTGACCGCACGCTGTAAGTCACCGAGATCGGGAGCATCGTCGGCCAGCTTCTCCTGCAAGAGCTTGTTGATCTCATCGATGAGTGCCGCGCAGTTATCCAGCGCCTCTTTTTCATCGCCGGCGGGCTGACGGTCTTCGGCGACTCGCCCACCACGCTCGCCCAGCCAGGCAAAGGCCTCAATACGTCCCCGCTTCCGCTTCAGCGGCGGGTCCAGCGTTTCCCAGTACGTGGTGAGCAGATCACGGCAAATGGTGAGTCCCGTCTCCAGGCCCGCGTAGTCGCGCGTCTCATAGAGCCCGTAGGTCAGATAAATCGCAGCGAGGAGATTTTTCGAACGTGACTTGAGAATATCCGACGCCTTGTCGATCACCAGCGACCACTCGACCGGTTCCTTGGTGACGGAGTCGAGCTTCTTAACCTCGGTGCGCAGTTCTTCGTAGTCGTCGTCGAACTGGACCGATTCGCCGACCGGATTGTCGCCGGGTATCGGGTCTGTCCCAAGCGTCTTAAGTTCGTTGAGATCGGCCATACGTACCTGCCATCCGTCAGGCGGCGAGCGCCCGAATAAAGTTCTTCATCGTATTGGTGCGGTCATCCAATGCACCGGCCAACGTCACACCGAGTTCATCGCGTGCCGTTTCGATATTCTCCGCTCCCATGAGATCGACAAACAGCACAGCGCCATCTTCCCAACCGGGAGCAAAGAGATTGATCATACTCTTGGGCGCCGGTGTATTGAAATACAACGTACAACCGCGCGCCGGTGGTTGCGATTCAGCGTTCCAAAAGATGGCCGACCGCTCAAGTGCCTGATGGCCGATGGTCGAGCGGCAGATCTGATACCATATCGCAATCTGCAGCACCACCTGATCCATCGCCTCGGCGGTGGGCAAATGCAATGAAAACGCGAACCGGGTGTGATCATGTCCGCGCCTTGGCGCCAGGGTGCGAAACAGGTTCTTCATCAACAAGTATTTCCGCCGGTCGAGGAAATCGTTGTACAGACCCAGCCAGAATGACTCCATCGTCAACTCGGACAGATAGCGATTAAAACGGCTCTCATACTCGGCCAGACTCTGCGGTATCGCTGACGCCAGATTCATGATCTGTGCCGCGCGCGAGTTGTCGATTCCGTCGACACAATTCGTCGTCATAATGCGATGGGCCGCTTTGAGAAACGGCGCATAGGCGTGGGGGGCCACGTGTATGCCGCTCCCGTTCCGTCCCAGGTGCGCGTACGCAAACACCGAAAACGGATAGCGGCGGCCGGTTTGATCGTAACTCGGGCGGCTGACACCGATCAGTGCCGTGGACGGGTCCTTGTCGCGGTAGACGAAGTAGACGGGCGCCGCGCGATCAAACATCGATTCCCATCCATCGCCCACCTGCAGGCGCATATTCGACATACCTTCCTGCATCCACTCATCCATGGTGCGCGCCAGCGGACCGCCGGCATTGAGTCGGATGAAATCGGGATGCGAAGGCAGTTTCCCGAAGAGCCCTACGGGCGGCATGTTTCCTCGACTCATCACACGTCGTCCGTTATCGCTGACACACTGTTTCCGGGCACTTGAACATCGTGAAGTGCCCATCCAAAATGAACGCCTGGTCGCCGCCGCTCAGGGTCAGCCGCGCCGTGAGTGTCGGGGCATTGCCAGACGAGCTTTCAAAGTTCCACGCGTAAGTCCCGCCGCCCTCATGACGCCCGGCGTCGAGCAAACGGAAAATGCACCAATCGCCGGTCCGTACGAGCGGCTGGTAGTAGCCCCCTTTGCGAGGATCGACCCGCATCTCAACGCGGTCGGTGCCGACCGGAGGCCAGCGAAAATCGCGGGAGACCGGAGGACCCATCACGTACCGCCACGGCGCCGCACTGCCGTATTGGAAATCCAGGTAACGGATGTCTTTCATATTCGAGGCGGAGGCGGTGAGTGTGAAGCGCAGCTTATCGGCTCCACCGCTGAGGACCTGGATGATGCGCTGTGCGGCGTTCATCGCCCGACGGAATTCTCCGGAGACCGGAATAAACAGATCGTCGGCGCCTTCCATTTCCTCGCGCACAAACGACCGAAAATCGCTGGTGAAGAACGATTGCAGTTCACCCATCGATACGTCGGATTCGCTGGAGGGATTAAACGGATACTTGGTCGACAGGAACTGCTCGAACTCATCGTAGACCTGCGCCTGCCACTGTCGCTCGAGGCACGCGCACGCGCCCTGCTGTGCTGTCGTCCAGCTTTGCACCAACGGCTGCGACAGAAACGACACCGCAACACTGGACACGCCCGAGCCGGGAATGAGCTGCTTGACGTCGCTCTCGCTGCGTGTGACACGCTGCCTGAACTGACGCAGATTGTTTGCGCAACGGGCTTCACCGGCCAGCTTCGCTTCGATATCCTGAACATCCGACGACAACGAGTTGATGATTTCCAGATACTTCATGTATCCGGCGTTGTCCGAATTACCGGCGCCTTCCTGGCCGAGGAAAACTCCGAGCCGGTAGAATTCATCGTCAATGCGCGGGAACGGATCGCCTTCGAGATTCGTGATGCGCGAATGCTCATAGGCTTTCTTGAGCACCTCGACCAGAGGTGACGGATCCTGCCCCAGTTCGACCAGCACCTGGAAGGCTTCGGTCATATCATAGTAAGGACTGACATCCCCACTGGCGAGAAACTCCCGCCACTCACTGACGAAACCGTTGACATAGAGGTCGGAGAGCAGTTCGCGAATCCGTTCGGGACTGAAGCCGGCGAATGCATCGCGCAGGAGCGGTTCAGAGGCGATACGCTCCGGCATGTTTTGAATCCGGTCTTTGACGTATTCCTTCCAGCCCTGTTTGGTATATGCTCCTTCAACGGTGCCGCCGCTGACGCGCGACGAGCGCGTGGCATCGGTGTAGCGAAGCTCACCAACCAGCGCATTGACGTCTTCAATCATCGTGATGAACAACTTGTTCGGCGACCAGCATCGTCCGGTTTCGCGCTCGGCGTGGGCCACCACGGTGTTGTTGGGATGGATACGCATGGGCGGCAACGTCGTATCCGAACGATGCGCCCAATAGTAGTCGATCTGGTTTCGAATATGATGCCGAACGTCGATGCGAGAATTCTCAGGGATCGAGTCGTTCATCCAGGTGTTGAGAATCTGCTCCTTCAACGTTCCGGTCGCCGGCGGGACCGAATCGAATGGCAATGTCAGCATCTGGTAGGCGGTAAACGCCGCGTACTGACTCTTGAAAATCGAGTCATTGTCGCAGTCGAATGACGTCGTGAGCTGTGTCTCCAAACGGTTCTTGGTCGGGAGAATGAGCAGGTCATGGAAGCGTTCAAAAAACGCCTGTCGTGCAGCGGATTCGACCACATGCCCGCTGTGCAGCCCCCATTGCGCCATCAGGGGAGTGTCTTGTTCGCGACGTTCAAGGTCTTCACGCAGGCCATCGAGTGAATCGAGCAGTTCCCATTGGAAGCCCATCGATGCCGCGCGTGTCGAATTGATCACATCGACCGTCTCCTGCGCCAGCCGCTTGTTGCGTTGTCGGTTGTTTCCATACGACAACGCGAGCAACAGAATCAGCAGGCCGGTGGCCACGACTTGTCCGACCATGGCCAGACCGCGCAGCAGCCGGCGCCGGCGAAACGCCTTGGAGGTCGGCGCCACCATCGTTTCATCGGCCAGGATGATCTCCTGGAACAAGTCGCGGATGAAGTACGCCTTCGTTTCCGGTACTGCTTCTCCCTGCCGGAACTGATCGCCGGGCAGACCGAACTCACGGCTCATGGCGCCGATCACCTGGGCAATCGGCGTTCCTTCCTGCGTACCGCTGGTGAAATAGACGCCGCGAACAATCGGATTTTGCTGATAGGGATTGGGACGGAACAGCGTTTCCATGAACTGGGTCAACTGTTCGCGGGCGGCGCCCAGTTCGACGGGAAACATGTATACAC
>WJJR01000330.1 GCA_014729565.1 Candidatus Zixiibacteriota bacterium
GAATGACCCCGTAGGAAGACGGGCCGTTGAGCATAGTTTGATCTTCCTGAAGTCCGACCACTACTGGCGCCAAAACTCTGACTTAATGGAGCTTGTCGATAAAGTCGAACTCAAGATCCAGGACTCCAGTTAGAAGAATGGCACATGGGACTGCCCCGCTTAGAGCAACACGGGATCTGCTGCCCTCAGAAGATCTGAAACTCTCCCTCACATCGGGCTTGGCGGAACGCCGCTGATCCCCTACCGTCGCCGCATGGCGAGCCTCCTCGCCGGGCTAGGGTCTTTAGTTCGAATGTAGGGACAGTACAATGCCGTATGATCCGTCTAAGCATCATCGACGGTCGATTCGCTTGAAAGGATTCGACTATTCTCAAAGAGGGGCATACTTCGTCACGATTTGTGTACAGCAGCGGGAATTCTTGTTCGGCGACATCGTTGGTGGGACGATGAACGCTAACGAAGCCGGTCACATGGTCGAGACGTGGTGGCTGGAACTCAACCAGAAATTTCCAAACACGCGAACTGATGAGTATGTTGTGATGCCAAATCACTTCCATGGAATCATCACGCTTGTAGGGGCAGACCTGTGTGTCTGCCCCACTCCGCGACAAGAGCATGAAATAACTGGCAACCCGGTTGATCTCCCGGGTTCAAAGGATGAAGGTCCAGCAGGTGCCTTGGGTGCTCACTCAGCCGCCGTACCAACAATCGTGCAATGGTTTAAAACAATGACCACGAACGCGTATATCCGGGCTGTCAAACAGGATCGGTGGCCCGCATTCCCCGGCCGATTGTGGCAACGGAACTACTACGAACACATCATTCGTGATCAGGAATCTCTTAACCAGATTCGAGAATACATCAGCTTGAATCCACTCCAGTAAAAATCAGATCCGGAGAATTCCGCATCCATTGGACTGAGAACCAACTCAACAAGAGAGCGTAGCTGGCAAGTATAGCACATCCCTTGGGTCTGCCGTCCCACTCATGGCGCGGGTGGCACAAATGTAGGTCTGCCTCTACAACATTGTAGGGGCAGACCTACGTGTCTGCCCCAATCGCGGCCGATTGGAGAGATACAATTGAAGCTGTGAACCAGCCTCTGCGGGTCTGGCCCAGATGCCGTAGCGCCTCTGCAGTACCTGCATTATGGATGTCCGGAGCCCTCGGGTGGGGGCGCACACACAGGTGCGCCCCTACAAACGGCTCGGTTTTCCATAGAATTCTCACTTTGCCCATCAGGCTCGATTGACTACCTTCGCCGCATGGCGAAGAAGACGACCAGGGCCAAACCGAGTACGCAGCACCGTCAGCCGCCGTCGCGGTCCGCCGAGCGGCCGTCGTTGGGGCTGGTGAAGATGGTGAAGGCGCATCCGGTGCGCTGGGCGATTATCGGGTACGTGCTGCTCACTGTGATCTTCTTCTCCGGGGCACTCTTCTCGCCCGGTGAGATGGTGTTCGGCACCGACTCGATGTCGGCCGGTGTGTTCTTCCGCTCGTTTGCCGCCGATTTCTGGGCATCGCATGGCCGGGTGCCGTTGTGGAACCCGTACATTCACGGCGGGCTGCCGTATGTTGACGCGATGCACGGGGACATGTTCTACCCGGCGGCCATTCTGCAACTGATCTTTCCGGTGCCGTACGCGCTCGGGTTGAAGTTGATCCTGCATATCTTCCTGGCCGGCGTGTTCATGTTTTTGTTTTTGCGACGGATTGGCTGTTCCGACATCGCCGCGTTTATCGGCGGTGCGCTCTACATGTTTGCCCCCAATCTGGTGTCGCTGATTTATCCCGGACACGACGGTAAACTGTTTGTCGCTGCCTTGACGCCATTGGCGTTCTTGACATTGCACAGCGGGACCACGTCGCGACGATTAGGACCGTTTCTGGGATTTGGATTGGTGTATGCCCTAATGGTGCTCACGGCGCACGTACAGATGGCCTACTACGCGTCCTGGGGACTCGGGCTCTACTTCTTGTTTCTGCTTTGGAAGGTGCATCGTTTCCAATTGAAGAAGATCGCCACACCGGTCGTGTTCTTTGCCGCCGCCGTGGCACTGGCGTTAGGTGCAGCGGCGGTGCAATGGATGGCGCCATACGAATATCTCGGCGACTACTCGCAGCGGATCCGCTACTCGGAGGGACGCGGCGGCTACGACTGGGCGACATCATGGTCGATGAACTCCGAGGAGTTGCTCTCGGAGGTCAACCCGGACCTTACCGGCGAGAATGTGCAGGGACGGCCGACGACCTATTGGGGCAAGAACTTCTTCAAGTTGAATTCCGAAGCGGTCGGTGTGATGGCGGTGGCGCTGGCGATTGTCGGCGTAATTGCACGCCCGCAGGCGACCACGTGGTTCTTCTTCGTGATGTCGCTGATCGCACTCCTGCACGCCATGGGGGGCTCGACACCTGTCTTTCGTTTGTTTTTCCACTTCGTCCCGATGGTGCAGAAATTCCGCGCACCATCGATGATCAACTTCCTGTTTGCCTTTGGCTGGATTGTGCTGGCCGCGCGCGCCATTGACCTCCTGCGTCAGGAACGGCGCACCAAAGCCGGCAAGACCGAACCGACCGATCCGTTGCGCGTGCTGACGATCATTGCCGGTGTCTACACCGCGATTGCACTGCTGGCGCTGGTGATGGGCGAATCGTTTATGACGACGTGGGCGTCGTTTGTGGGTAATCAGCTCACCGGAAACAAGGCGATGGCGGCGCAGGCGAATGTGTCGTCGATGAGCACGGGCTTTATCATTGGCACACTGGTGCTGTGGGGACTGGTCGGGTTGTTCTGGATGCGGCAAAAGGGCAGCTTGGGGCAAAGTCCGATGGTCGTCGGTTTGACTGCGCTGGCCGTGCTGCCGAACTGGCAATTCGACGATCGCTTCGTGCAGACCGTGAATCCCGACCCCTACTACGCCGAACGTCCGATCGTGCAACTGATCCGTCAGAACGCTCCGAATGAACCGTATCGGGTGCTTAACTTGCCGAATACACTCGAGGACAATTATCTCGCGCTGCACGGGATCGAAGAGATCTCTCCATCGGCCATGCACGGCAACCATCTGCTCACGCACGATGATTTTGTCGGACGGCATGATCCGCAACCGGCATTGCTAAGTGTTCCGACAACGATGAACCTGCTCAATGTTGGGTTCATTGTCGCACCGCAACCGTTGAGTGATGCACAGTTCCAGATGGTCGGCCAGAGCCAGGGTCTCTACGTGATCCGGAACCGAAATGCGTTTCCACGGGCAGCGGTCTTCTACGACTACGAAGTCGAAACGGATTCGGCGCTGACCCTCGAACGGTTGCGCAATCAGGAATTCCCCGCGCGCAGCAAGTTGATTCTGCCGCAGCCGGTGACCGGCATGGCGCCGGGCCAATTGGGCGACTCGTTGATGCCGTTTACGCCGGCGCGCGTGGTCGAATGGGACGTTGATCGGATGGTGGTTGAGTGCACGGCTGAGCGTGACGGGTTGCTGTGGTTGTCGGAAAACTACTATCCGGCGTGGAAGGCGATCGATCAGAGCGGAACGGAATTGCCGATCTATCGCGCCGATTACACCTTCCGCGCGGTGCCGGTGAGTGCGGGCGAGCATCGCATTACATTTGAATTCCACAATGACGTGTTTATGACGAGTGTCTGGCTGACGATGGTATGCGGGATGATTTTGCTGGTCGGCGCCGTCATTACGGTGATTGGACGGAAACCTGATTTTGAGGAGCAGGCGATCTTGTAGGATATACCCTCTAAGTGGCACCCGAGATTTCATGCTTGCTTTGCTGACGAACAACTCTGCACATTCAAAGCCTCATGGCTGATACTCCGCCAAACAACAACGCTGCGCCCGAGCCGATCGTCGGCGCTCAGGAGAACATAGCCGAGTTCACGATCAAATCCTTGATTGCCGGGATCTTTTTCGGCGTTCTGTTCGGCGCGGCGAATACGTATCTCGGTTTGAAGGCCGGGCTGACTGTCTCAACGTCGATTCCGGTGGCCGTGATGACCGTGACCGTGTTCCGCGCGCTGCGCATGTTCGGTTCCCGCTCGACGATTCTCGAAAGCAACATGTCGCAGACGATTGGGTCGGCGTCATCGTCACTGGCATCGGGTGTGATCTTTACGATTCCGGCGCTGTTCCTCTGGCGGGCCGATCCGTCGTTGTTACGCATTTCGTTGCTCGCACTGCTGGGCGGCGTACTCGGAATTGCGATTATGATTCCGTTGCGCAAGTTCCTGATCGTGCGCGAACATCATAATCTCCCCTACCCTGAGGGAACGGCTTGTGCGGAAGTGCTGAATGCGTCCGAGGGCAAAAAGGCGAAGGCCGGGCCGTTGTTTGCCGGTTTGGGAATCGGCGCGCTCTACAAATTCTGTCTGGGCTTTTTGCACCTGTGGAATGAAACCCCGAAGACCGGAATTGTCGGACTGCCAAAAGCGCAGATCGGTATTGAAGCAACTCCGGCGTTGCTTGGTGTCGGTTTCATTCTCGGGCCGCGCATTGGTGCGGTGATGGTCGCCGGGGCGGCAATCTCCTGGGTGATCATCATTCCGATTCTCAATTACATTTGGGGCGACCTGACGTCGCCGGTGTTCCCGGAGACCGTCAAGCTCGTCAGTGAAATGACGACGAGCGAGATTTGGACGCGCTACATTCGCTACCTCGGCGCCGGCGCGGTCGCGATGGCGGGAATCATTACGATCATCCGCTCGGTGCCGACCATGGTCGAATCGTTCAAATTGGGCGTACAGGAAATCGCGGCGCGTCGCAATGGTCAAGCCGGTGAATCACTACGCACCCAGCGCGACCTGTCGATGAAGACCGTCGGGATCATTGTCGGACTGATCGGTTTGGCGGTTGTGGCTGTCCCGGGGCTGGTCGGCGGATTTGAGTCGATCATCGGGCGTATCGTCGTAGCCATCGCCATCATTGTGTTCGCGTTCTTCTTCGTCACGGTCTCGTCGCGCATTGTCGGCCTGATCGGTGTGTCATCAAATCCGACGTCGGGCATGACGATTGTGACACTCCTGGGCACATCGTTTGTGTTCTATGCGATGGGCTGGACCGATATGATCGGGCAGATCACGGCGTTATCGGTCGGCACCGTCGTCTGTGTCGCCGCATCGATTGCGGGCGACACATCGCAGGACCTCAAAACCGGCTTTCTTGTCGGTGCGACACCATACAAACAGCAGATCGGTGAGTTCATTGGCGCGATGACGTCCACGTGGGCGGTGGCGTATGCCGTCTCGGTACTGCATCACGCTTACGGTTTCGGCTCCACCCATCTCCCCGCGCCGCAGGCAACGTTGATGAAGACGGTCATCGAGGGTGTTCTGGCGGCGGAGATACCGTGGACACTCGTTGGCATCGGCGCGGCGTTCGCACTGGTCGTCGAAGCGTTTAAGATTCCATCGCTGCCTTTTGCAGTCGGCCTGTACTTACCCGTCAGCACCATGACACCGATCTTTGCCGGCGGCCTGGTCCGCTGGTTGGTCGACAAACGTCTTCCGAAGGGCGCGACCAACCCCGATCGCGATCGCGGCGTGCTCTACGCGTCCGGATTCATCGGCGGTGAAGGATTGATTGGAGTCGGCCTCGCGGCCTGGACATACTTTGTGGCGAAACCCGGAGGCATCGGCGACGCCTGGGCCGGGCCGTTCTCCAGCGTGATTTCGCTGCTGTTGTTTGTCGGTTTGGCGTGGGTGTTGTGGCGCCGGCGCGCGGCGATGTGAGTTATCTCACCGAAAATCGATTGCTGTCACTCGTGTCCGCTTGAAGTTGTCGCGACAGGCGGGCGCACTGCCGTGCGCCCCTGCGTTTTGCTCGGGATGACAACGTGCGTTTCGATCATCAACCGAGGATACGACAGTGCTACGCCACTCCCTCCAGCAACTCCGCCAGCGGCGTTTCCGGACGCGGGCCGAGGTGGCTGATTACTTCAGCGGCAGCGATAGCGCCGAGCTTGGCTGATTTTTCGAGATCCATTCCTTCTGTCAGACCGTAGAGAAATCCGGCGGCGAACTGATCGCCGGCGCCGGTGGTATCGACCACTTCAGCAACCGGTTCGGCGGGAACGGCCGCTTGCTCCCCGGCCGACAGAACCACCGCACCCTTCTCGCTGCGCGTGACAACGGCGATTTCCACATCCCCATCGATCGCCTTGAGCGCATCGGGAAGTTCAGACTGCTCATACAGCGCTTTGATTTCATCTTCGTTGGCGAAGAGGATGTCGATGTGGCTGTTGATCAGCTTGCGGAAATCGTCGCGGTGACGGTTGACGCAGAATGAATCGGAGAGTGTCAGGGCGACTTTGCGTCCGGCTTCGTGGGCATACTGCGCAGCAGTTTCAAACGCCTTCTTCGCCCGGTCTTTGTCGAACAGATATCCTTCCAGGTAGGTGACCTGCGCCGACGTAACCATCCCACGATTGACATCTTCGGGACCGAGTTCCACACTCGCGCCGAGATACGTGTTCATCGTACGTTGCGCGTCGGGCGTGACCAGAATCAGGCACCGTCCGGTCGGGATGTCGCCGGTGAGTGGTGGCGTGTCGTATTCAATGAGCAGCGAGCGGATATCATGGACAAAGACACGTCCGAGCTGATCATTGGCAACCTTGCCGATGAACCCGCCCTTGCCGCCGAATGAGGCGTACCCGGCGATTGTGTTCGCAGACGATCCACCCGAGCTTTCAAGGCCGGGGCCCATTTGCATGTACAGATCGACCGCACGGTCGCTGTCGATCAGCGTCATCGCGCCTTTGACCATCCCGTGTTCAGCGTGATGAGTTTCAATGAAATCATCGGTGGCGTGCGCCAGGACATCAACAAGTGCATTTCCAACGGCGACAACGCCGAGTGTGGTTTCAGACATGGGTACGCAATCCTTGGTCAGCGGTGAAACTGTAACAGGCGAACATAAGAAATGTCTGCGATGCACAGTTGTGTGCACACCGCAGACGCACATTTATAGCTTACTGATCCGCACCGAGTCAAATGGTATCTCCATTTTGGCCAGTGCAGCAAGGAGGTGGCCGAGGGTGAGAACATACGTATTGGAATGAACCGCAATGTCTTCGCGGATCGTCGGGGTGACATTGCTGTAGAAGTAATGCCCCGATTGCGCGTTGATGTGGCTGATATACGGCCGGCCATTGTCGTCATGTTCGATGACAAACGCCCCCGCCGTCAGGACCGGCTCACCAGGAAACAGGAAGGCGTGATTGGCGCGCGGAGCTTTCTTCCCCGTTTCGGCTTCAATGCGCGCCACGTCTTCGCGCAGCAACTCACGTCCGAAACGCACCTGACCGTTTAACCCAACGGCAAAGAAGTACTCTCCGGCCATCAGTGTATCACACCCGGGCTTCGTGAGTGTCTGCATTGTGCGAACTGAACCGCCGCGTTGAAAGAACTTGCGGTACTCATGCTGCAGCATGGGCGCTTCTTTGTTGGGATACGCAGCCTCTGGCGCAGTCGCGATAAAGGCGCGCTCGAGCGAATCGCCCGGAATAAACGCCAGGATCCCTTTGGCGAAATCGGTTGCAATGGCGGCGTGGCTGTGCAGGTAGTCTTTGTAATTCTGGTAGCCTTCGATGACGTAGTCGGGCGGTGGTTCATACACGCCGACACGGGAGGGCAGATCGTGATCTTCGGGCTGTGGCTCGACCGCGTTCAAATCTCCCTGATCAATTGCATACAGATAATCGGAGACATCTTCGGCATAGTCCTCAAGATCTCCCTCGTCCAGATCATCTGCAGCGGCGCTATACATGGTTTCCTGCGCCCAAATCAGCCACCGTGTCTGATTTATGGTATTCAACTGCACCGGCCAATTCTGTCCATCCCATCGCAAGTCGGCTGTCACGCCGCGATAACCACTCTCATCGCCGCCGCGTGACTTGTCGATGTGCACCTTGATGCGCCCGAATCGATCGTCCTCTTTGAGCGTCGGCACGATCCGCCCCAATGACGCTAAGTCGGGACAAATCACGCGGAGGGAGTGATATAGTGAGTTCACATCCTCGGAGTGATCGAACAGCGGATCGAGTGGGCCGGTC
Source organism: Candidatus Zixiibacteriota bacterium (assembly GCA_014729565.1). GTDB lineage: Bacteria > Zixibacteria > MSB-5A5 > WJJR01 > WJJR01 > WJJR01. Next base: position 8,065 of record WJJR01000330.1, read on the forward strand.
ACGAAGTACCCGACGGATTCGGGGAAGATTGTCGCCAATTCCTGTTGTATTTCAAGATGCTGGCTCGCGATGAGTGAATCGTATGCATCGCCGGTGATCGGGTCATTGGGTCCGGCCAATACATGGCTGCACGAGAGTGCGACGATCAGACAGCCGATGAGTGCCAGACGGCGCCACGGACTGAAGCATTGAAATGTCTTTGCAGGCATTGTGTTTATTCTGCGTAGCTGATGCGATAGACGGCGCCGGAGTGGTCATCGGAGACCAACAGCGCCCCATCGGGCATGACGAGCACGTCGACCGGCCGTCCCCGCACATTACTACCCTCGGTCAGCCACCCGGTGGCAAAGTCTTCGTACGAGGTCGCCTGGTTACTATCGAGACGAACCAGACGGACCCGATAACCGATTTTGGTCGAACGATTCCAGGAGCCGTGTTCAGCAATGAATATCTGCCCCTGATACTCCTCGGGGAACATGGACCCGGTGTAGAATCGCATACCCAATGCCGCAACGTGCGGTCCGAGATTCTGCACGGGCGGAGTGAACTCATTGCACTCGTGGCGATCGCCGAACTCGGGATCGGAGATCGTGTCGCCGTGGCAATACGGATAGCCGAAATGCATTCCCGATTCCGGCGCGCGATTCAGCTCGTCGGGCGGCAGGTTGTCGCCCAGCCAGTCGCGACCATTGTCGGTGAACCACAAATCGCCCGTCTCCGGATGCCAGTCGAAACCGACCGTGTTGCGCACACCCGATGCGAAGACCTCGTGCTCGGAGCCGTCGGGATTCATCCGCGTGATACTGGCGTAAATCGAATCATCGGATTCGCAGATGTTGCACGGCGCGCCGACCGGTACGTAGAGCTTCTCATCGGGACCGAACGCGATGAACTTCCATCCGTGGTGTTCATCACCGGGGAAATCCGCGCTCACCAGCACCGGCTCCGGTGGATTGGCCAGCCGTGCTTCGATGCTGTCGTACCGCCACACCCGGCTCACTTCGGCGACGAACAACGCCCCATCGTGGATGGCGACGCCATTCGGCATGCGCAGGCCGCTGGCGATGGTGTAGATCGAATCAGCCGACTGGTCACCGTCAATATCGCGGAGCGCATAGACACGTCCGCCGGAGCGATTCCCGACAAAGATGGTCCCACCATCGGCGCGGACGAGTGACCGTGCATTGGGCACATCGGCGGCGTAATAGTCGATCCGGAATCCGGGCGGAAGATCGATGAAGTCGAGTTCCTGCGTCGTGCTGCTGGACTGGCCGTTAGAGGAATTACTGCAGGCCAGAGCGGCCATGAGGACCAACACGACAAAGAGGACGACAACACGACTCGAGTGGCTGCTGAGC
>WJJR01000331.1 GCA_014729565.1 Candidatus Zixiibacteriota bacterium
CATCGAACACGATGCACCCCGCTTTTCACGAGATCGCTGCCTCTGGAATCACTGACGAACACGAACGGTCGCTGTCCCGACAAACGATGTCCCATCGACAGTCAGTCCGGTGAATGTCATCGCCGTCTCGGGTGGGGAGACGATGCGCTTGACGGCATCGATATCAAACTTTGCGACCAGTTCACCGCGGGCATCGGCCTTCACCAGATAAGGATACAGGCCGTTCATTGCGATCGAGTTCCGGTCCACACGGCTCAGTGGAATCTCTCCGTGAACGGTAAAGGTCCCGCCCTGCGAGTTCATATGAATGACTTTCGGGGCGATGTCGATCGTCAGCGTCGTCGACGCCTGTGCCCAGACCAGGGTCGTACCAAGAGCGATCACCATAATCGCGACGAGCAGTGCAGGAATTCTCAGTTGGCGCATCTTCCCAATCCTCCCCATGTAATGTTGTGTGGTCAATGATCACAGAGTCGTATCTCAGCGATCGTTGTCGGTCGCTGAGCGATTAAGCATGGCCCGTGCCCGATACGCTGTCGTTGCCGCTCATGTGGTTATGAAACCATGACAACAATGGTTCAGAAGCGACTGAACGAATTCGTTCACCGTGGTGTGCAGTACGGTTCGATGGGACGTGCTCTTCTGAATGAAACGGAATAGAGATCGCCCAGTGTCCATAGTCCGACACTGGGCGACGAGGAGTGCATTTGAACGTGTACGATCTACATTTCGCTGCCCGGCATACGCTCCAATATCGCTTCGAGCGCCTCATCCATTGCCGACTGCCATTCCGAATCGGAACCGTCGTCGTCGAACTTGGCCGAGAGGCTCCACACTTCGCGTCCGTTTTGTGTGATGCGCTCGGTGATTTCGATCTGGTCGTACGGACGTTTCGGTGTGGCGTCCCACACATGACCGTGCACAAAGTGCCGTGTCATGATATGATCGTCAGCGTACTCGAGTACATCTTCAATCGGTTCGCCAATCGCGGTGTTGCCGACTTTGACCATGACGTCCGGATGCAGATCACGGATGCGCTCAGCAATGCGTTCGGCCTGATCCATCGCCTTGTCCGATGGGATATCCGGATGTTCGATCGGCAGCACGGTGACCGAATGCGCTCGCCAGCCCTGAGCAACATACTGTGCGGTGATCGGATGATGCGCCTCGCAGTGGACCAGCAGAAGTCCCAGGACAGCCATCATCAGCACAGCGCCGATGCGTCGCGTGTGTTTGGATTGTGTCATTCTTCCCTCCATATCTTTGCCGGATGTTATGTCTGTAAAATCCTCGCGAACTACTGGAATGTACTCGATTACGGTCCAGTCGGCAATATCATCAATCCGAGTGGCGATTCTCAGGATTTCACGATGAAATCACCCTCCTTGGATGGGGTGAGCCGACGGGGGAGAGCATGTGACCCCGACCTTAAGGTGAATGTAGCGCTTTGTACATCAACGACTTAGCCGTCATCAACGAGGGCGTCGGCGATCTCCTCCGAATTCACTCCACTCAGGTCGTTATCCATGTGAGAGAGGGGTTTGCGACGCCTGACAACGGTTGGAAGCGTCGCCAGAAAAGCGATATCGGAGAGAGAGCATTACGAAGCGGACGCCGCACTGGCAGTAGAGGGGTGCCATAAGCCGGACCCGATTAGCGAACCTGGGGGAGAGCGAGTCGGGTCCGGCAGAGGCTCAGTGAAAACGTGGAAACCTGTTGGCCACTATGAAATCCCGAAAGCACTATATCCGACGACTGTCGCTCCTGCGTGGGCTCACGGACGCGGTGGATCGGGAATTGCGCTCGCCGGCCCAATTGAGTGCCCAGGATGCCTTGTGCATTCCTGCTTCCCAATCGCTCACGGCTGCTGTACCTTCCGCGGCAAAACGCGCCAGCAGGAGAACATCATCAGTGGATAGCACCCACGGGAAGCACATCCTCAAACAGACCTGGCCGGTGTTCCTGGACCTCCTGGACAGCGACCGTGAGACAGCCGCAAACGAGTTTGCCGCATTCGCGTTGGCCGTCCTGAAGGTGCACCCGCCGCGGGTGTACCAGAGTATCACACCGGAGCAACGCGAGGACTATTCACAGGAAATTGTTATGCACTTCCTGAATGAGGATGCCGCCGTCTTGCGGCAGTATCGCAATCGCAGTCTGCCCTTCGCCTCCTGGTTCAGTGTCGTTGCGATGCGCAAAGCCTATGACATCTTCCGGCGTGACCAGCGACGCCAGTCCACCGAATCGTCTTACGAAGATGCGCAGGAGTACCGCTCCCATTCAAACCCTGGAGCGTCGGCGGATGAGCGGTATGGCTATCGGGAAGTTCTCGCGAAAGTTGTGACGTGTTTAAAGCAAATGAGCAACAAGTGTCAAGTTCTCTTGCAGGCGGCGGCCGAGGGGTATGAGCCAAAGGAACTGGTGGCCCTGATGCCGGCCGAGCTTCGCGACAACAAGCACGCGTCCGATTCGTTGCGTGCCTGTCGCAAGCGTTTGCGTGCGTTGCTGTCCGACAACGGAGTGGATCCGTCACAGTACGTCGGTAAGCATGTGAAGGAGTAAGGTTATGTCCGACCTCACCAATAACACTCTCGAACGCGACGACGATCTGGATCAGATGCTCAGGGATGTCATCGCCTCTCGTCCCGTGGAGCTTGAGTGGCCGGCTGACGACGTGATTCACGCATACGTTACCGGCGTCTGTTCCGACGAACAGCGCGAACACGTCCTCGCCGTGTTGGCCCGGTCGCACGAGTTCCGTCGGCTGATCGTCGATACGTCAGCGCAAATCGCGAGCCTGCAGAGCACCGAAATGCAGGCGGAGTTTGACGAGCTGACCTCGGGCGCGTTTGAGCCGTCACCGGCGTCGCCGCCGCGGTCGATCGTGGACACCCTGTGGGAGTGGCTGTCGACCGTAACGAAGCCCCGGGTGCTGGCGCCGGCCCTGGGTGTTGTGGCCGTGCTGGTGTTGGCCCTGCTTTCGCCCATGGACCAATCACGCATTCCCGGCCGGTACGCGTTCGTGGCCGATTCCGAAGTGGAAGCTGAGACCTTCGTTCGGGTGACGATTCGTGACTCGGAAACCCCACCGGCCGAGTTGCCTCCGGCCGTATCCGCCCGTCAGGCCGCCGTCCAGGCACTCCAGAATTGCATTACTTACGACATGAGAAACGATCGGTTTACGATCGTGCCGAGTCAGGACACATCCCCGATATCCGGCCCGATGGATCGCTACACGATTACGTTGGAACCGAGCCCACCGCACGAGCCAGTCGAATTGACGTTCGAGCTGCCACAGTCCGCCCGGACGGACAACGAATCCGTACAGGCGTGGCTGATGACACCACCGTCGCTGCGGTTGTGGCAAGTCGACGTTCGCCAGGAACAGGCGAGGCTGCTGTGGCCGGATGCTGCTTACAATACCGGGTGTATCACAATGACCTACCGGGATGGATCGGTGTACCGGTTCGTACCGCCGCGCGTCGTCGAACTTCAGGATTGAAGAGTCTCGTGTTGAGTGGTGACCAACGCTTCGGTTCCCTCTCCATGATTCGTGTGGATCTGTCCGAGATCATGCTGCCTTCGCATAACCCAACCCGTTTGGCCTGTATGATGAAACCGACGTTCGCTGCGTCCGAGTTGGGGCACCCTGTCTTTTGGATTGACGCAGGCTGTAGCGATTGTATCTTATAAGGCCTAGTCACAAATAGCTTGGCGCGGTGTGCGAGACATCGCGTTGTGAGGTAGTCACATTACCAGAACCAGGTCTTTGCGGAAGACGGCTCACAGGGAGTCGTCATTTCACAGCACCATCACGGAGGTGGAGAGATGTCGAAGGCAGCAGTCACGGTCATCCGAAGTCTCGTTGCATGCCTGATCCTGCTGGGTATGTCGGCGTGTGAAACAACCACGCAGAGGCAAGCGGGTGAAGAGGTAGAGTCCAAGTGGTATGACGGGTTCACTGATTCCGATGGACGGACATTTCGCCCCCTGACGGAGGATGAGACGGTGTGGGAGGTGGAATCCCGACCCGATCCTGATTCAGGAATCGCGGGTATTGAACAGATCTTCCTCGCCAGTATGCCGACCGATTCTCTGAAATCGCAAAACTACATGGGGATAGGGTGTCCCTGCTGTCCGATCTATCACCGCGACAGTCTTTCCCCTCCCTGTTGTGTCGACTGCTTCGCTGAGACGAGGCTCTGGATCAATAATCAAGATGACGAGACCACACTGGGCGATACGACCGCGCCCGCCGGATCGCAGCCGACCACCTTCGGCGCAGAAGGGAATGTTATCATCGAAATCCTGTGCGATGTCGGCGGCGCAACGACCAAAGACACCACGCTCGGCATTCAACTGGATATCGCGATGATGGGGGAGCAGGGTGAATTCGCAACGGTCAAGAGCGACCGGGCACACATGCGTGTGATGCCGCAAAGAAGTGGCGCTGACAATACTCACAACGTGCTCATCCGCCGGGAATTTCGTGTCGTACCGGGGCAGGCGACCATCGCTCTGACCGGACAGAATCTCCGCAGCGGCAGCACCGTAAACGTCCACTGGCGTGCCATGCGTGCAAACGTCTATTATGACTTCAAATGAGAGCAGACGGTATGAGTTGACGCGATGATACGGCAATCCCAACAGTCCGGTTCGATGATCAGTCGCGCTGTGGTCGTGAGCGGCCGCTCCGCCCACGTACGCTCCTGCGTACTGGGCGGTTGCGTGCTGTGGTTCATCCTGTTGACCGGCCTAGGGCAGGCGTCAACCTGGAATGACGCACTTTACCATGTTGATTCGCTCTGCCTCGCCCGTCATTACGACAGCGCATCAGCGGCACTCATCCCGTTGGTGGA
>WJJR01000006.1 GCA_014729565.1 Candidatus Zixiibacteriota bacterium
AGGGTGAACCACCCCAAGATATCCCTCATTCACTGTAGGTCAGCAACCCCGCGCACGAATCACCGTCGCGAATTGACCAGACATTAGAGCGCGGGGCTCCTGAGATCGTGCGGAATGTGCCTTGATCGGTGTGCGGCGTCTGTCAGGACCCCGGCGCGGTCATGCGGTAGTAAACGTAGGCGCCGTCGACGCGCCGTGGTCGTGACCTACGAAGGTGTATCTATTCCTCCGGCAACGTCGGCTTCTCGGCCTGTGTCAGCAAACTCTCCAGCACATCGCGGTGCACCGTGTAGCAGAGCATCTTCAAGCGCAGGTAGTCATCGCGCATGAAAGAGTATCCGTCATGCTCACCCCAGCGCGCACTGCTGCCTGAATCCTTGATCAGGAACCAGTCGCGGCCGTCGATTTCGGTGTAGCCGACCAGATGCACACCGTGATCGTCGCCCGTGGTCCGATTGTAGAAGCGAAACTCGCGGGAATCCTGATTGATGTACTCCTGCGGCAGATCGAAGTCCGGCACAACCGACAGGTCCTGCTTACCGTACCAGCCCGGTTCGGAGACATCACCGCCCAGTTCGACCGAATACCCCTGCTCAATAGCGGCCTTGACCGATCGGTAGAAATCGCTCAGCGGCAGGTTGTAGTACGTGCTGTCGAACCACCAGTTGTCGCGCACCTCGAAGGGGCCGTACGAATAAAATGGGAATGACAGCGTGGAGACGACATCGACATAGTCATCGAGATTCAGCTTGAGCACTTGATCAACAAACGCCACCGGCGTGTAGGTCGCGCCATTGTATTCAAATTCGGTTGGCGGCTCTCCAATGTAGTGATTTAAGATCAACCGCACGTGATCGATGACGGCGTCCTCGTCCCAATAGTCATGGTTTTTGCAGTACTCGAGGTAATTCCTGATCTCTCGTGACATGTGGTAGTGGTTGTGCCGCTCGACACCGGGCTGCAGTCCGGTGTACACGTCGAGGGGTACGGCGCCGTGTTCGTTCATCACGGTGATCACGGCGTTGGCTTCCGATCCCTGGCCGTTCCAGCCCTCCCCGCGCTCGCGCACATAGCGCCGGGCCTTGCGGAGATATTCGTAGTAGACCGTGTGCATCTCCGACAGCTTGATGCGCTGTCCGGTTTGGCGGTACACTTCGGATTCGATAAACGACGTCGACGAAAACGACCAGCAGGTGCCGGTGGCATATTGCCGCACCGGCGGGAAATGGAACACCGCTTCGAAATCGTCGGGCGATTCAGGCGCGGGAATACCGCTCACATCGAATCGCAGTTCCCGCTTGGTCTCTTTGGCGACTTCCTTTTCACTCTTCTGTCGTTTGCGAATCGTCGATGTGATGCTGTCTTTGATCGCTTCCAGCGAGTCGCCCTCCGCTTCCATCTCTTCCAGCACAGGATCATAGAACTTGGGATGGTATTCGATCGTGTCGCTCTGGGCGAATGCCGCCACGCCAATACCGCCGGCAATGACGAGAGCCAAGACACAAGTCATCGCAGTGCGCATAGTTGTCCTCACTTGGGAATGGTGATTGCTACAACTCTCCAGTATAAATCACTGGCTCCCAAGCCGCGTGGATCAACCACAAAGAAGACCGTGCTGACAAAATCAGCACGGTCTCCGACAACGTTCTCTTGTGTATGGTGCGCCTAGTGGCACGGCAACGGGCCATTAAAGAAGATATGTTCAATCAGGTAGTTGAAATCAACCGCGTCAGGGAAACCGTCGCAGTTCAGATCCAATAGCTGTGGTGGATCGGGCAACGGCTCGTTGAAGAAGACCATATTGATGACAATATTCAGGTCGACGGCATCGAGAACTCCGTCACCATTGAGATCGCCGCGCTGTGGGGGAGTGGCGCTGAAGGTGTAGACGTCGGGATCTCCCTCGGGTGGCGCCGGATTGGAGATCGGAGACGAGCTGCCGGTCACACCCGGCCCATGCCACGACTCCTCCGTTCCGTCGACACGGATGCCCATGAAGTAATTGCCGTCTTCGCCCGGCTTGGTGGACACCTCAATCGTATAGTCGCCGGGTTGGATGTTGGTGACGACCACTTGATCATCGGGCTCGCCTGGGACACTGTCGGGACCCAGGCCCCAATCGGTCATGTCATCGTAGGAGGCGCGTGACCCGAATGTGTTGAACGTCGGGCCAATCGAGTCGGTGGAGTCGGGATTGATGACTTTCAGTTCGACCGGAGAGTAAACGGTGAACGTGAGCGAATCGGGGATGAGCAACCGGTTTGTACTGAATTCCGACGTGTTGCCGTTTCCATCGGTCGCTGTCAGTGTCACTTCGGACCATTGCCGAACCGAGACACTGGAGAAGTCAAATCGTCCCGATCCCGTTGCTGTCTGGGAATCGAGTCGTTCCCACGCTTCGCCGTGCCCGCTTGGGTCGGCAATCGTATCACCACCAACAAATTTGTCGGCCAGGAGTAGCTCGACCGTCGCGTTGGGTGGTGCGGTCCCGGCGATGCGGAACAGATCGGGGCCGAGCAGGAACACCGAGTCGATGTCCGGGTAATTGAGCAGATCATTGGCGCCGCTGTCACCATCGCCGACATCGTTGAGTGTGACACCGTCGCCGCCAAGATCGATGCCCAGACCACCATTGTTGTAGATCAAGTTGTCGATGAATGTGTTGTTCGTCCCGCTGTTCACGTGGATTCCATCGCCGGGGAAGTTGCGAATGGTGATAAACTCAATGCGATTGCTGTCGCTGGCAATCTCAATCCCGTGTCCCGAACCTAACGCGCTGCCATCGAGGATCACCAACGGGCCGTTTGCGGGATCACCTGGTGCGGTGGTCCCGTCGATAGACAATCCTCCGTCCGCGTCGTCAACGGCCGGCAGTGGCGTAGCCAATGCGATCGCACCGGTAAACGAAAAGCTGATTGTGTCCGAACCCGGTGTAGAATTCGCCGTTGCGATAGCATCACGCAGGGTCCCCGGTCCGTTGTCCGCGGGAGATGACACGTCAATCCCGCTCATGGTGCTTGTGAGTGCGAGGAGAAAGATATCATAATCACCCGATGCGTTTTGCGTGCGGCCAGCGACATAGACTGCGTCGCCGATCGAGATCCCCAATCGCAAGCCGCGATCAATCATGCCGGCGGGGCCGTCATACTGATATTGGTCAAGCAGCGTGCCACCTGAGCTGTAGTGAAGCACAATGCAATCTTCAGTTGTGTATTCGGCTTCACCCGTAACCCAAATGTCGTTAGTGGGTCCGATCTCAATATCGTACGCGCGGTTCACCGTGGAGCCCGGACTGCTGAACGTCCGCATCCAAGCCGTATCGCCATTTGGCATGTACTTGACAATCAATGCGTCAGAGACGTTTGCCGATTCAACGTGTTCCCCGACGGCGACGACGTCTCCTGCCAGATCGATTTCTACATCCCGGAAC
>WJJR01000332.1 GCA_014729565.1 Candidatus Zixiibacteriota bacterium
CGAGTTCGTTGTCGACATACGCTTTTCCGGCGATTTTGCACAGGCCCCGGCGGAAGGTCACCATGTCGACTTCGAAACGCAACTGATCGCCCGGATGCACCGGCTTGCGGAAACGTGCGTGATCGATTCCCATGAAATAGACGACCATCTCCTGCGGATTTTCGATCATGTTCAGCAGCATCAAGCCGCCGGCCTGCGCCATCGCCTCGACGATCAACACACCGGGCATCACCGGATGGTTCGGGTAGTGACCCATAAAGAACGGTTCGTTAAACGTCACATTCTTCAACGCGGTCACGTGCTGCCCCGGTTCAAGCGAGAGAATGCGATCGATGAGCAGCATCGGATACCGATGCGGCATGATGTTGGCAATCGCCTGCGCATCGAGTTGAATGCCCTTCCCTTCCGATGGCGGGGCTTTGTATTTCGTGGCGATTTGCTGTTTCTCGATTTCCGCGCGGATTTTCTTGGCGATCGCAACATTGGCGGCGTGTCCCGCGCGCGCGGCCATGATGTGCGCCTTGATCGGCCGGCCCACCAGGGACAGATCGCCGATCAGATCGACCACCTTGTGACGCACCGGTTCATTGTAAAACCGTAACGGTACATCATCGAGAATACCGGTGTCGCCAATCTTGAACGAATTGGGATATCCGATTGCCTCACGCAAACGGTCGGCGTCGGCTTGCGAGTATCCATCGTCACAGATCACCACTGCCGTATCGAGTGTACCGCCTTTGATCAATCCCTGATTGTGCAGAAACTCGACTTCGGAGAGAAAGCAGAAGGTGCGCGCCGGCGCGAATTCTTTGGCGTATTCCTCTTCGAGTGATGCCAGTGTTGTGTATTGAGTCCCGAGCGCCGGATTCCGATAATCCACCATGAACGTGACACGAAAATCCTCCGACGGCAGCACGATGATGTCGACTCCCCGGTCACGCTCCGAGTAGCTGATCAGCGACTCGGGCTCGAAATACTGTTTCGGTTCGCTTTGATTCTCGACTTCCGCACGGAGCAGAACATCGACGAACGGTTTGCTCGACCCGTCGCCGACCGGCGGCTCGATGTTGTCGAGTTCACAGAGGCAGTTGTCGATTTCGAGGCCGGCGAGTGCTGAGAGCACGTGCTCAACCGTGTGCACTCTGGCGTCACCGTTGGAAATCGTAGTCCCACGGTTGACGTCGATTACGTGGTTGATATCGGCCGGCAAATCGACTGTGCCGCCGTTGCCGGGCACGCGAAACACCACGCCATAATTCGGTGGCGCCGGGTTAAACCGGATTGTACTCGGTACGCCGGTGTGCAGACCAATCCCGGTGAATTCAGCAGTCGCTTTTATCGTACGTTGGTGTTTGTTCATCGATTGATCATGCATCCAAGGTGATGGGTTGCTCACATCCGCGCCAGCCACGCCCGCACGGCCGTTTGGACCAAGAGGATGTAATCACCGACGAGGTCCGGGGCAACCCGTTTTACACGTCCCTTGAGCGCCGCCAACTTATTGATCGGTGTCGTAAATGATGCCGCGTCGCTGGATTTGAACATCGCCATCAGCAGCATGAGCTGGTCGGTCAGTTGTGACTTGGCGTCCTCATCGCTTGTCTGGGCCATCTGGAGTTCGGTGAAGAACGAATTCAGTTCCTCCTCGAAGTTCGCCTCGAGGTCATCATCAGCGACCTGATCAGATGGGGGTGCGCCGCCCATTTTCACGTTCAAACGGTCCGGCTTTTCTTCGTCTTCGGTCTTCTGTGATGGTCCCTCATCGACACCGAAGCCGACGCCGATCTGATCGTCTTTGATCTTCATCTTCACATTGTCCGGCGGCTTCGGCTCTTCGGTCTCTCGCCGGGAGGTCGACACCGGGGTATCGCCAAATCCGACGCTGAATTCGCCAACCCCACCGCGCGGGGGTTTCGAAGGTCCTCCGTCGGGTCGGTCCCTGGTATCACGCAAACGCAGGTGGAACGCCGTCGGGTTGCCGTACGGATCGACCGAGGAGGCCTTACCCGTCACGGTGCCATCGACAAGCAGCTCGCCGATCGCGTTAAGCAATTCCTGTTCATTGACTTGCGGGAATTTCCGCATCACCAGATCGGAGTGCACCGACTGCTCGGGAGCACGTGTGCAGAAGTCCTCAATCACCTGCCAGACCGCATCTTTGAGATCGGGATGGACCATAATCCTGCTCCTGTAACCACCATCATCGGTGTGGGTGGATGGATACCCCGGCGGAAGCGTCGCTCCCGCCTGACGGGTGTCGCGATCATCGCGCTGACGGGAGAATACGCAAATCGGGGGTTGTGAGGCAATGGGTTTGGGGAGGCATCAGGCAACCTGCCTCAGGGTGAGTTAAAGAAAAAAGGGGCGTACCCAGTACGCCCCTGTGATCAAACTCCGCGGTCGGACCTGTTACGACTGATGGGAGCACAGTCTCAGATCGTACACGGATCCACCGGTTCGTCCCCGTTGAAGAACAGGTGGCTGATCAATTCGTTTAAGTCCACCGCGTCGGCGACTCCATCGTTGTTGAAGTCCGCGCGCGTGGCGGGACAGAACGGGTCCTGAGGATCCGTCTGGCTGAAGAAGAGCACGTTGATCATGAGATTGAGATCCGACGCATCGAGAACGTCATTGTCGTCAAAGTCGGCCTGAGACGGGCACACGCACTCACAGGCATCACCAATGCCATCGAAATCGGCATCGGCTTGGTCGGCGTTGGCCACCGAGGGACAATTATCGCAATTGTCGGCCCACCCATCGGCGTCGGTATCGGCCCCGGAGCATTCGCTCACTTCGAGGAATTGATCAGCGGCGACATTGGTCATTGTTGTGATGACACCCGATGGCCAGCGGATAATGAGGGAATCAACAACTGTGGCGTCGCCGAGTCCGAACCATGCCACCAGGCCGTTCTGGCCGAACGAGGTCGGGCTGGAGAGTTCACGCATCTGCCAGACAGTGTCGCCGTCAATCGTAGCCAGTGCGCGGACGCGTGCACCGATCGCCGACCGATTGCTCCGCTGGCCCTCACACTCCACCGACAACCAATGATTGCTGTTACCATTATTGAGATAGACAGCATTGCTCTCGGTGCCGGACAGCCCCTTTCCTACGACGACATCGAGATCGCCGTCGCGGTCGATGTCGGAATACGACCCCCCAAGAGCCCAGCCCGGTTCGGTGACAATGGTGTCAGTCAGTTCCCTGGTGAACGTTCCATCACCGTTGTTCCAGTACAGGAAGTTCCGGTCGCCCAGGCCGCCGAAACCATTGGTGACGAGCAGATCCAGAAAGCCATCGTTATCGAAGTCGGCCCACAGCGGGCTCTGCGATGCACCGCCATCGGTAACCACAACCCCGGTCGTGATCTTCGTGAACGATCCGTCGCCGTCGTTGTGATACAGGACATTGTTCTCGCCTTGTCCATTGGAAACGAACAGATCCAAAAAACCGTCGTTGTCGTAATCGCCCCACGTTGACCGGAGCGAAAAGCCGGCATCGGTGGCAATGTCACCGGTCGTGATCTTCGTAAAGGTCGAATCACCGTTGTTGTGATAGAGTGCGTTCAGTTGACCGCTCGAATTGGCAACATAGAGATCGGGCCAGCCGTCATTGTCATAATCGCCCCACGCGCATCCATGGGTGCGAGCCGATTCGGTGACAAGGGGCTGGCCCGTTACGGCCGTGAACGTTCCGTCTCCGTGGCCAAAGTACAACTCATTCGTGAGGACATTGAAGCCCCGCCCCACAAACAGGTCGAGGATACCGTCGCGATCGAAATCCGACCACGCCGCGTAGTCGGAATACGTTTGGGTATTGACCAGGTCGCCGGATGTTATCTCGGTGAAGCTGGTATCGCCGTTGTTGGTGAAGAAACGATTGTTCTGGTTGGACCATGTCGCGACAAACACATCGAGATCGCCGTCGTTGTCGAAGTCGCCCCAGCCCGAGCAATCGGAATTCTGCGCGAAATCGACGATCGGATCGTTGAGAATCTTCACGTATGATCCCGTCCCGTCATTCAAATACAGATCGTTGTTCTCGGCGGTGCCGGCGCTGTTGCAGACATAGATGTCGGCGAAGCCGTCGCCATCGAAATCGACACAACACAAGCCGCGCGACAAACCGCCATCGGAGACAACGGGGCCGGTGGTCACACGAGTGAAGTGTTGCGCATGCGCCAGAGAGACGGTTGTGGTCACGGCCAGACCAACAACCAGTAGTCGTACAGTTCTTAAGAGTCGTGGGGACATCGGGGACAACTCCTCGTTGAGGTGAACGGTTCAGTTCGCTGCCCCTGAAACGTCCGGTGCAGTACGGAGTTTTGCCGATGATGCGAACGGCTCTATTGTGATGTGAATGGCTTGAAATGAAAGGTCATGTGATCGGGATGTGCGTTTATAGCGATTGTCAGAACTATCTTCCGATTGAACACGCGATGTAGTACGGGCGCCTCGTTTACACTGAGTCAACCGAAGTGCCCGTGCCGCCTGGCCGA
>WJJR01000333.1 GCA_014729565.1 Candidatus Zixiibacteriota bacterium
AACCTCGCGTAGGTCCGGCTCTTAGCCGGACCGGTGCGGCTAAGAGCCGCACCTACGCGACGATGATGTGGGTTTTTCGGCAGGCCCCGGCAGGGTGGGGCACCCCTCATTCATTTGTTATCAATGACAGGGTTGCTTGTTACGCCCCCAGCCGATCCGCCAGCAGATTCAGAAACAGCCCCACGTCGGTGACGCAGCCAATCGCCTGGTGCGAGCCTCGGTCGGCCAACTTGGTGGCCACTTGCGGATTGATGTCGACACACACCGTCTTCACCCACGACGGCAGCATATTGCCGACTGCAATCGAATGGAGCATGGAGGAGAGCATTAAGACAACGTCAGCGCCCTGCAGCAGTTGCCAGTATTTGTCCTGTGCTTGATTAACATCGGTCACGACTTCGGGCAGGGGACCATCGTCGCGGATCGATCCGGCCAGTACATACGGGACCTTGTGTGTGACCAGCGCATGCATGACACCGTCGGTGAGCAGGCCCTTCTTAACCGCCTCGGTGAGTCCTCCGGCCTGACGCACCGCATTGATTGCCCGCATGTGATGTTGATGTCCGTTGACGACCGGCACACCGGTGCGCGTGTCGACACCCAGGGATGTTCCATACAGAGCGCGTTCTACATCATGCACCGCCAGCGCATTTCCCGAAAGCACGGCATCGATATGTCCGGCGGCAATGATGCGCGCCAAGGGCTCGACACCACCGGTGTGAATCACCACCGGCCCGGCGACAACAATCAGCTTTCCCTGTCGATTGGTAATCCAATCCGCAACCCGTCCAACCACCCATTCCACTTTCTTTTCCGATGACACCTCAGTTGTCATGAAGGCGAAGTCGGAACGGTCGCGCTCTTTGAATTCGGGGAGAATGCGAATGCCTTCGTGGCCGCAAACCACACGTTCACCCTTCTTCACGTCACGCAACTTGCGGCACTCGACCGTTTCACCGTCACCGGCAACGATCAACACCGCATCCATGCGCTGATTGGTCGCCCGCCGCCACTGGCCTTTCAGATAGACCTCGGTGACATGGTTGGTGGTCGAGTAGAAGTCATCCGGCACGGTGCCGTCCTTGGTCGATTTATGGACCACCGGCTCGTGCACATCGGCCGAGTAGAACCCCAGCCGGATCAATCGATCGAGCACTTCGCCCAATTGACTCTCAGAGGGCGCGTGAACGTCGATCACCGCCCGGCTGGGCTGGGTATTGGTCGAGCCGAGGGTGAACTGGCGGACCTTGAAGGTGGCTCCACCGCGCACAATCAGGTCCATGGCCTCCGACAGGGAGCCGGAATCGACCAAATGGCCCTCGGCGGTCACGGTGGACTGGTACTGATTGTTCGTTCCCATATCATTAAGAGGGATCGGACTTTGCTCGATACTCTATAGAGAGGCCGACCATTGGCCGAGAGGGCAACGTGTCATCGGAGTGAATCCAGAGGGAACGTGGATCCAACATCGTACATTCCCCAGGGCAAGCTGGGCTACCATCGGGTTGAGGACAAGCTCTTTCAGGTCCAGACCGAGTTTGCCCGTCGGCCCAAGCAGCGGGTGACCTCGTCGGTCGTGCTCGAAGGCCGCACGATCCATAAGACCGACCGCGAGTGGAACGGCGATCTGGCGGTGGAAGAGGACCGCGAGGGCCTCGACCAGTTCATCGCCGAGCAGCACCAACAGACACTCGATCTGGTCAAAGGGCAGGCGCATGAGTTCCTTCGTGAAGACTCCCGCACGCCGGTTGAAGACGGGTATCCGGAACCGACGATCCGGGATACGATCGAAGAGGTTCTGCGCAGTGTG
Organism: Candidatus Zixiibacteriota bacterium; assembly: GCA_014729565.1. Taxonomy (GTDB): domain Bacteria; phylum Zixibacteria; class MSB-5A5; order WJJR01; family WJJR01; genus WJJR01. The sequence goes on from WJJR01000333.1 coordinate 1,811, forward strand.
CCGTACACGATCGGCTTGTATGAATTCGATTCCGAGGGCCAGGTGATCTACCGGCAGAGTTTCCGCGACGTGGTCGCCGACTGGGACCGTGAATTTGCGGCCATGAGTACACTGGTGTTCGGTATGCCGACGATCATCCGCGTCGGCAATTTCCGCTATGGTATGGTGCATTTTGGCGCGGAGAATCTGATTGCGGCTCGTATTCGCGGGCGTGCCTTTGGCATTCTCACCGATCCCTCGGCGACAGTCGAACACCTGAGACGCGATTTCCCGGAACTTTTTGAGGCGGTGTATAGTGCTCCCGATCCTGCGTGACATTCGCGCCGTCTCCGGCGTCACCGGCGTGGCCATCCTGGTGAAACACGATGGCCAGATGGAACGGCTGTTCCCGGCGGCGTTTACCGAACGCCACTCTGACGAATTGCAGAAGCTGGTGACGAATGCGTATCAGCGGCTGCGCGGGTTCACGCGTTTGTCGCTGCGTTATGAACGGGTGGTGGTCCACCTGTTCAATCAGCCCGAATTCCTGCTGTTTGCAACCGTGTTGCCCGACGTCGAAGAAGCAGTGTTCGAGGCCGTTGTTCGTTCCAAGCTCCCGGCGATTACACGATCGATTACACGCCCGACCGCCGGCGGTCCCAAACGCACCAGGGATGCTCAACACACGTCACCGGCGCCGTCGGGACCATCCAAAACCCCGACCGGCGACGCCGTGCGCGTCTTGTTGGATGCGTTTTCGCGTGTCACCCAGGAATTCGGCGGACGGTTAGGCTGGGCGCGCGTGGCCGGTCTCTGGCGCGATGCGCGCGACCGAGCGGCCATGGACAATGTCGGCATTGCCGCGATTGAAGTCGATCCCGGCGGGCAGTTCAGTATCCGCAAGGGACGGTACGTGCAGCCCACTGCCGCCAATGTCGAATCCCTCGCGCACGTTTGGCTCGGCTTTGTCAACGCGGTCGGCACACACGCCCCCGACGCCGAAACGATTTTCTTCCGCTGCATCGAGCCGTATCACGATCTCCTCGAATATCACGGCCTTTTCCACTTCCTGAAGTCGCACGGACGAACACGACGGTCGGTCGCGGCGCGCTGATTGCGCTTCACTTCTCGCTTTCAGAGCACCTCTGTTTGTCGTCCCCGCGGACGCGGGGATCCAGTGTCTTTGAGTTTTCAAGAAGCTTGTATGCAGATGCACCGCGCGTCGAGGCTCTACCCAACGACAATGGTACTACGGCACAGGGCACCTGTTGCCCGGCCACACACCGTTGCCGTGTGTCAGGTGCCCGGCGCCCAACAGTCCCGGAATGCCGCCATTGTTCCCGACGCGCCGTGCTCCTGCGCTACGAGACCTCTTTCCCCCCAAAAGAAAACCGCCCCGCTTGCGCGGGGCGGTTGTGGCTGTCGAGAGTGATTTGAAAGAACAACACTTTTTGTCGTATACGGTAAAGGCGTTTTACAGCTACTGCGGCCATTTTGTCTTCGCTGCGCCGGGTAAACCGGCGGTCACGGCAGAAGACGCAGGCCACTCGGAGCGGCCTTCATTGGCTACGTGTTAAAGGTCTTTCAAATCGACTCTCCTCCTCCAGCCAGAATTATCCACTCGTAATATACTACCGAACTCTGTTCCTGCAATCACTCACTCGTTCCACCCTAGTTCGTCGTCACCGGTTTCGTCAGAATTGAGAACAAACCGGCTGTCACAGTCTTTCCTACGAATGTTCTCGACATTAGTTCGTGTTCAATCTTTGAACAGGTTGTCGAGATCCTTCTTCGACTTGCGCGGTGTGCCGCCCGCTGCGGTTGGTTCCTCGGCCAACCGGAAGTAATCGCAGGTGTTGGCCACTTCCTTGTCGGACACCAACTCCGCCTGCGGCTCCCGGCACTGGTTGTGTGCGCTGGGATCGTAGAACTGGCACCCACGGCAGCAGCGGAGGTAGGCCGCGCAGTGCGGACACTCGCTCTCCCGGGTAACCAAATCCGGCACATCGTAGGACTTCTGACAACTCCAACAGGTGGCCATACTACCTCCTTCGCCACAACTGTACCCTAAGGACCACGGTCGGTCCCGTCAAGGCGGTTTGAAATCAGCCGATCAGCGTATTTGACATCAGGGTGCAGTGTGGAGTAAATTGGTAGTCTGTCCGAAATGACTGATACTTCAGATGCAGGTGGGAATTGTGATTAAAGGACGAGTTGACAATGTATTAGAGGCGATTGGGCAGACACCCTTGGTGTCGCTCCATCGCGTGATCGGGTCGATCAAATCGCCCGTGTGGGCCAAGGTGGAATTTCTCAATCCCGGCGGATCGATCAAAGACCGCATGGCGATCCACATCATTGATAAAGCCGAAAAAGAAGGAAGGCTGAAACCCGGCGGAACGATCGTCGAGAACACCTCGGGCAATACCGGTGTCGGTGTCGCGATGGTCGCGGCGGTCCGCGGGTACCGCGCGATCTTCACGATGCCCGACAAAATGTCGACCGAGAAGATCAATCTCCTCAAGGCGTATGGCGCCAAAGTCGTCATCACACCGACGAATGTTCCGGCCGATTCGCCGGAATCGTATTACGAAACGGCCAAGCGGATTCATCATGAAACGCCGGGGTCGTTTTATCTCAACCAGTATCACAATCCCGACAACATCGAAGCGCACTACGTGACGACCGGTCCCGAGATCTGGGAGCAGACCGACGGCCAGATCGATTGCTTCATCGCCGGTATCGGCACCGGCGGCACTCTCAGTGGCGCCGGGCGGTATCTCAAAGAGAAGAATCCGAATATCAAAGTGATCGCCGTCGATCCCGAAGGGTCGGTGTTTTACGATTGGTACCAGGGCAAAACAAAAGACCAGCTCGAACCACGGGCCTACAAGGTGGAAGGCATCGGCGAGGATATGGTCGTCGAGGCGATGGACTTTTCCATCGTCGACGACATGGTGCAGGTTGACGACAAGGAATGTTTCAACATGGCGCGCCGACTGACCACCGAAGAAGGCCTCTTCGGTGGTGGCTCGTCCGGTGGCGCCGTCGCCGGATTGGTCAAATATCTGTCACGCAATGATCATTTCAATTGTGTGGTGACTGTTCTGCCCGATTCCGGCACGCGTTACCTGTCGAAGATCTTCTCCGATGAGTGGATGCGCGATTGCGGTTTCCTGGATGAGCAGCCGTCGCTCGGCACGGTCGACGATATGCTGGCCGACCGTCATCCCGACGTGATCACGGCCGACGCCGATGACAAAGTATTCAGAGTCATCGAGACGATGAAGACGAAAGACATTTCACAGTTGCCCGTGCTCGACAACGGCAACGTCATCGGCGTGATTAATGAATCCGATTTGCTGAATTACATGGTCACCGGCAGCCACCGTCTGGTCGACCCGATCCGCCAGGTCGTTATTCGCGATGTGCACAGAGTGTCGCGGTCGACAACGTTGGCCGATATCTCAGAAGCATTTTCCAGCGGACGGAACATGGCGTTGGTTGTGGACAATGATCAGATTGCCGGCATTATCACGCGCATCGACTTAATCGATTACCTGGCGAAGACATTCAAAGAATAGGCCGAACGACTTCCACTTTGAACGCACACGACTACACGCGGGGCGCACGGTTGGCGCCCCGCTCAGTATAAGGAGACACCACCATCATGAAGTTCGAAACCGCTGCCATTCATGTCGGCCAGGAACCGGAAGAAGTGACCGGCGCCATTATTGTTCCGATCTTCCAGACGGCGACCTACGCCCAACCCGCCATCGGCGAACACAAAGGGTACGAGTATTCCCGCACACACAACCCGACGCGCACCGCCATGCAGGAATGTCTGGCGGCGTTGGAAGGCGGCCGGCACGGGCTCGCCTTTGCCTCCGGTATGGCGGCCGCCAGCACGACCATGACGCTGCTGAAGCAAGGCGATCACATTATTAGTTCTGACGACGTGTACGGCGGTATCTTCCGCGTTTTTGAGAAGGTCTTCCGAGAATGGGGGTTCGATTTCACGTTCGTCAACACCTCGGATCTATCAGAGATCGAAGCGGCGATCAAGCCAACCACCAAGATGTTGTGGATGGAAACGCCGACCAATCCGCTGTTGAAGATTACCGATCTCAAAGGCGCTGCGGACATCGCCAAAAGGCACAACCTCATCAGCGTCGTCGACAACACATTCGCATCGCCCTATTTCCAGCGTCCGCTCGAGCACGGCGCCGACATCGTGTTGCACTCAACCAGCAAGTTTCTCAACGGCCACGCCGATGTGGTCGGCGGTGCGTTGGTCACGTCGAATGATCAGTTACACGAACGACTGGCATTTTCCCAGAATGCGATGGGGACAATTCCCGGACCGTTCGATTCGTGGCTGATTCTGCGCGGTATGAAGACGCTCGGTGTACGCATGCGTCAGCATGAAGCCAATGCCAAAGCGGTGGTAGACCATCTCAAGTCGCACAAGCGCGTTAAGACGGTGCTATATCCCGGCCTCCCGGAATTTCCCAATCATGACGTCGCCAAAAAGCAAATGTCCGGCTTTGGATCGTTGATCTCGTTCTACATCGACGGGGGCGAGGGCGAGGCACGGTCGATCTGCAAATCGACCAGGGTGTTCCGTCTGGCCGAATCGCTCGGTGGTGTCGAGTCGCTGATCGAGCATCCGGCGCTGATGACGCACGCGTCGATCCCGCGCGAGATGCGCGAAAGCCGTGGCCTGGGAGACAGCCTGATCCGCCTCTCGGTCGGCATCGAGCACGCCGACGATCTGATTGCCGATCTGGATCAGGCGCTGGCGTCATTCTAGTTGAGCGACTACTTTTCTCCTGATTCTTTCGCGCGAAACTGCGTGAACACTTCGCCGTATTGATAAGTCGACGGTCGCGCGAGTCGACTCGTCTCCGGGGAGGTATAGTCACGCATGATCGGCCGCGAATTCCTGCATTATCGGGTTGAGAAAGTCCTCGCCGCTGGCGGTATGGG
>WJJR01000334.1 GCA_014729565.1 Candidatus Zixiibacteriota bacterium
GAGCGAACTAACACGAACAGATGACACGACCAATGTTGAGACGTAGCGTTCCCCGCCCGACACACCCCGCCATGGGTGTCATGTTTTTGCCGCGACGGGGGCTTTTTTTTGATGAGTGTGTTATATTAAAACTTTGAAGACTCTGTTTAAGTCGTTGGATCCAAAGATGAAACCGATGTACGCAGAACATTACCATTGTATCGAAGGAGGACCGTAAGCGAAGCGCTGGACGTCGACACCAAGGACGGACGGTGTGATTGGAGATTTCCCCGCCACTCCACTCGTACCACGCGACCCGCATAGTACTTAATTACCCACGATTGGTTTGAACGACCGTGGCCCACAGGACGGGCACTCAGTTTGCGTTTAGACCCCAACGGACCGGTAGCCCCGACTCCGCGGCCACGGCTCCGTCCCGATCCCCGACCGGCATCTAAGCCGTTCCGGGACCGGGGATTGACAGGATGACCCAAGGCCCGGAGAGCGGCCCGCCGGCCGGACAACTGGCGACGCCTGAATGTCGCCCGCTTTCGCAGAGGTGAAAACTATGCAGATGGTTGCACACGACACAAAAACGACCCGGAAGGGAGTTTTGGCGATGGTTGACAGACGGCCGATGTTGGATAAGGGGGATATGCACTTGCACGGATTTGCCCATACCCGCCGCCTCCGCGCGATCCGGCGGCGCATGCTCGCCGTGGCACTGCTCGTGGCGGCCGGCGCCCTGCTGCTCTTCCCGGCGACCGATGCTTCGGCGCAGACGCCATCGACGCTCGATACGCTGCGCATCGAGCCGGTGTCACCGGTCTCTCCCGGCGATACGTTCTTCGTGGAGTTCTACATCCATAATGTGGACACGTTGGGGGCGATTAGCTTTCGAGTCGAGTTTGATGAAACCTTGATCGAGCCACTGACAGATACAGCGGAAACGCAAGTCAACGTCGAAGTAGCGGAACAACCGCGCGGCCTGTTCACTCTCGCGGACACCTACGGTGGGTCACTGCCTGACCCGGGAGTTCTAACGTGGGCGTTCGTTGACTTCGATTTGAATCCCGACGACTACTGGACTCCGTACGCCGGGACCATGATCCGCATGCAATGGTTGGTCAAAAGCGGCGCCACTTCTCAAACCACAACCATTCAATTCGCCAATGATCCGGATTTCCCGAACTCAAACAACATCTTCGGTGACATTACAGGGTTACGACTGATCCGTCCAACACTCGTTGGCCGGACTATTACGATCGACGAGGACGGTGGTGGTTCACCGATCATCGAGAATTGCCCATCAAACTTCACTGTTGCGCAGGGCAACCTGGCACAGTTCTCGATCACGGCGACCGATCCGGACGGCGAGGATCTGGAATTGCAGGCGACGAATCTGCCGTCGGGGGCAACGTTTGGTCCTGCCAACCCGGTCACCGGGAACACCTCGGTAACAGGGACGTTTAACTGGATTCCGTCAACATCGCAATCGGGCGATTTTACAATCAGCTTCCGCGCGACTGATATCAACAACAACACCAGCCCGTTCTGCAATGTTACCATCACGGTCAGCCAGGACGTTATCGGGAATCCTCCGGATGTCACCTGCCAGGCGAGTACGATCAACGTCGACCAGGGGCAGTTGGTCGAGTTTACGGTCAATGCGACCGATGCCGACGGCGACGAGATGACCTTTACGGCGATGAATCTGCCGACGGGGGCAACACTAACGCCGCCATTGCCGATCACCAGCACCGGGCCGTTGAACACGACCCTCCGCTGGACACCGTCGTTCTCGCAGTCGGGTGCGTTCACGGTTACATTCCAGGCCGTCGACACGGACAACAACACCGGGTCCTGCAACACGTCGATCTTCGTCAATGAAGTCGAGAAGGACGAGTTGTTCACCACCTCATCACCGGGCCAGAGGCCGCAGGGCGGTGTGCCGGGGACGCCGAATGTGGTGATCCCAATCGATTTTGTGAATGTGAATCAGTCGTTCGGTATTCAGTTCGACTTCATCTATGATCCCACGATTTTTACACCGACGCAAATCCAGGTCACCGATCGTCTGGCCGGCTTCCAGATCTACGATGATCTGGGTGAGACGCCGGGACGGATTCGCATTGTGGCATTCGACCTTTCCGGCAACCCCATCGCGATGGGATCATCGTCGGTGTTGTTCAACATTGTCGGCAATATGGTGGCCGGCACGACTCCGGGTTCCTATCCGGTCGCTTTTGAAAATGCCTGGGAATCGATCAGTTCCGATCCTGATGAACCGTCGGTGTCGCTGGCTACGTCGGACGGTGTCATCATGGTCGATTACCTTGGCGATGCGAACCTCGATACGCGTATCGACGTTGGTGACATTGTGGCGATTGTCGGTAATATTCTCGGTGATCACTCGTTCACGCTGCGGCAGTTTGTCGCCGGCGACGTGATTGTCGACGCGACACTCGACGTCTTCGACCTGCAGGGCATCATCAACCTGATCTTCGGCGATCCGATCAGCCCGACACCGAATACCCCGAGCGGTGGCGGTCCGGCCAAAGTCGAGTTTGTGTACCAGCCGAATGACGGGCCGTACGGTTCCTATCATCTGATTACCGACGCTCCGATCGACATTGCCGGTGCGCAGGCGGCGATGCTGTATGATTCGAAGTCGGTGACGCTTGGCGCCCCCGAACCGTTGGCCGCAGCCTCCGGCATGGATGTCCGTTATCGCGATCACCAACGGGGCGCGATGATGGCGCTGATGATCGACCCGACCAACCAGGCGCGGATCCCGGTGGGACGCAATGAGGTGATGCGCATTCCGGTGCTGCAGAGCGCCAATGAACAGCCGGTGGTGCGGCTCAAAGAACTCAAACTGGCGGCGTCGGATGCCGGCAAGATTGAAGTGGAAAGCGCCAGCGCCGTGCCGCGCACGTTCACGCTGCATCAGAATTATCCGAATCCGTTTAACCCGTCGACGACGATCGCATTTACGATCCGCGGCGGTGATCAGGTTACACCGGTGGACGCCACACTCGAAGTATTCAACGTGCTCGGGCAACGGGTGGCGACGCTGTTGCAGGATCGTTTGGAACCCGGCCGCTACGAATTCCAATGGGATGGGACCGACCGGTCCGGCCGTTCGATGGCGAGCGGCTTGTACTTCTATCGTCTCAAGGCCGGGGGGCAGGACGAGACGCGGAAGATGGTGTTGCTGAAGTAACAACTCTGACGTGGTACTGACGTTCAGGAGGTGTCAATGCGTGCCCCCCGAGCACGGTGGCAACAGTTCACAATCACATATGTGCTGATGCTGCTCCTTATCGGCGTGCTCGCCGCCGGTGCGGATGCGGCCGTGGTGGGTAATGTCCAGTCCGGTACCGCGGTCAGCAATGGTAATGGCACCGTGAGTGTGTCGATCGCATCCGTCGACCCGTCGCGGTCGTTTTTGATCTTTCAGACTCGACACGACAACAACCGTCCACCGGGATCGATGGTGCGCGGACGCATTCTCAATTCGACGACGCTCGAATTCGCGCGCTACACCGATGAAACCGGCGCCATCGACATTCAATGGTATGTCGTGGAGTTCGAGTCGGGTGTGTCGGTACGACGCGGTGAATTGATACAAAGCGGAACATCTGTCAGTGCTACGATCTCACCGGCTTTGAATTCGGTCGATCAAGCGTTTGTCACCTGGTCGAAGACACCGAATAACGTCGACAACTCCTATGGGTCCGACGACGCCATCGTCGGCGATATCATCTCAACCAGTTCTGTTGAATTCCGTTTCAATTCAGCCGGCACGAATCAGACCATCTGGTGGCAGGTGGTCGAGTTCACCGATCCGGCGGATATCAATGTGCAGCGCGGGTCAACGTCGCTCGTCGGCACCGCAACCTCGACCAATGTCACCTTGTCGTCTGGTGTGGACCTTTCCAGCTCCTTCGCTCTCATTGGTTACCGGAGCAATGGAGACGGTGCGGATATTGGCGAACGGTTGATGCGCGCTCGTCTGACGGCGACGAATACGCTCACAATTGACCGCAGCACCATCGGTTCGAACCAAGCCATCGATGAGATTACCTGGCAGGTGATCGAGCTGACCGACGGTTCGACCGTTCAGTCCGGTAATTTGAATCTGTCGTCGGGCGTGTCCCAAACGACCATCCCGATCAGCTCGGTCGATCTCAATCGCACGATCGCATTCGCCTCCGGGCAACCGTCGAGCGGTCAATGTATGGGACGGACACCGTACACGGGTGATGATGTCATCGGCGTTGCTGCCGCCACGTTCGATGTGACCAGCAGCACGCAGATCACCGCGCAACGAAGCAGTACCGCCGCTGCGACGGATATCACCTGGTATGCGGTCGAATTCAACGGTGATACGACAACTCCCCCACCGACGGGACAGGTCTCGCGCGTGGGGAATTGGACAACGGGATTAACCCATACAGTAGGCAGCGGCACCGACCGATTGCTCGTTTTCGCGTACGCGTACGAGAATGGGGCGGGTCCCCGTACCGTCAATGGTGTGACTTACGGCGGCGTTTCGCTGACGCTTGCGCAGTCGGACGTTTCCGGATCGTCGGGATTCGTGGGATACAGTTCGCTGTGGTATCTCGACGAAGCCGGGATTCAAGCGGCATCGGGCAACACGTTCAGCGTGTCTCTATCCGGGGGCGGGTCCTCGTACAGCCCCGGTTATGCGGCCGCCGTCTATGAGGGTGTCGATCAGTCCAGTCCACTTCTCGATGTTGGCAGTAATGCGACGGCCTCCTCTTCTCCCAATCCACTGACCATCCCGCTCTCGGTTGAAGACGGTGCGATGTCGGTCGGCAACTACCAGTGTGGCAATACCGGTTCCTACACGTGGAACAACGGATGGTCCGAGGTTCTCGATCAATCGATCTCCAGCGCGACCATGGGAACAGGTGAGAATCCCGAAACGGCTACTGGTACGTCGACCGCCAGTGCGACTCATTCGGGGCCGAACCGTCAAGCCGCGGCTGCCATTGCGCTGCGACCTGCGACGGTTGCCAACCAGGCGCCAGCCCTGGCATCGATCGGAAGTCAAAATGTTGACGAGGGCGCCAATCTCAACTTCGGTGTGTCGGCGTCGGATCCCGATGGCGACAGTCTGATCCTCAGCGCCGAGAACGTCCCCACGAATGCTACGTTTACCGACAACTTCGATGGCACCGGAACATTCGATTACACGCCCGACTTCACGCAGGCGGGTGTCTATAATGTAACGTTCATCGTCAGCGATGGTGCACTGGCTGATACCGAGATCGTAGCCATCACGGTCAATGATGTGAATCGCGCGCCGGTGTTGGCTTCGATTGGTGCGCAATCGGTTGATGAGGGGCAGAATCTGAACTTTGGTACAAGTGGTTCAGACGCGGATAGCGATTCACTGATTCTGAGTGCGGAGAACATCCCGGCCAACGCAACGTTCACTGACAACTTCGACGGCACGGGGACATTCGATTTCACGCCCGACTTCACGCAGGCGGGTGTCTATAATGTAA
>WJJR01000335.1 GCA_014729565.1 Candidatus Zixiibacteriota bacterium
CCAGATCGGAAACGACGGGAAGAACGCGAATGTCCCGACCGATCCGATCACAAGGGCGCGGATGATATCGGGGGTGATCACCATCGTGCGGCGGGCATGGCGGTCGATGATCGATCCGGAAAACGGCAGCACAAACAGACCGGCACTCAACGAAGTCATCATGATCAAACTGACTTTCGTTTCGGAGCCGGTGGTGCTGAGGATGTACCAGTTGATGCCGATCAGGTTGACGCCCAGGCCGAGCATCGACACGAAGGTCCCCCAGAAAAACCAGGCGAAGTCGCGATGGCCGAGAAGACGAAACGGCAGGGCGTCGAGGCGCAACATGCGTTCGATTCAGCAGTGAAATGCGGTTGAACACAAGCGAAAAGGGACCGAGGCGTGTGTGGTGATGACAGTCGTGACAGGATTGTGGTCGGACAGCCGCACACCGAAGCCCACTTGCAGCGGGCTTTGTGTCTTCTAACACCCGGCTTCAGCCGGGTGTTAGGAGCCACATTCGAATTAACCGAATGTGCACACAGGAAGAGGTTGATTGATAAGTTGCGCAGGGCGGGCGCACGGCCGTGCGTTCCTGCGATTGTAGGGGCACGGCCTGCCGTGCCCAAAGGGAGTGAAGGAATTGAGGGTGATGTGCGGACACGGCAGGCCGTGTCCCTACACTGATTGATGGTCGATCTAAGAACTACTCTAACTTATGAAATAACCACGGAATGTCTGCACCACGGAATATGGGGACCCCATCTGTTGTGTTCCCTTCCGTGATTTGAGTTCAGATTCGTGAAAACACCGTCGTTTGACACACTTAAAAGTCGCGGCGGCGGAAGCGCCAGAGGCCGAGGAGGACGGGGAGTGTCGACCAGGTGATGAGCGATGCGCCGGAGATGATCAGGCCCAGTTCGCCGCCGAAGAAGCGACGGAAGACGGCGCCGGTGTAGCCCATCAGCGCGGCCGCATCGATTTGTGTGAGCAAGAGCACACGGGCCAAGTCGATGGGATTGGCCATCACCGCCGCCAGGACGGGTTTCTCCAGCGGATAGTCGCCAAACGCATGTACACCGGCGAGGATGAGCCCGTCGTAGACCAGCGCCAGCACCAGCCACACCAATAACGTGACGCCCAGGCCCTTCCCCTTGTCGGGAATCACAACGGAGACAACGAAGCCAAGCGCGACGAAGATCCATGTCAAGGCGGTGCCGGTGATGAGAAGCGTGACGACCGATGCGAGTTGGTGTGCGGAACTGATACCGTTGATGATAAACGGCAATCCGACACCGACGATGAATCCGGTCGCCAGTGACAATGTCAATCCGGCGAACAGGCCGATAAACACCGACACGCGTCGCAACGGTTGCGTCAGCAGCAGTTCGACAAACTCACGCGAGTTGTAGAAGTACATCGTGGCAAACACGGCACTGATCAACGGAACCAGAAACAGCGTGATGTTGACGAGGCTCAGAATCACCTTTGCGCTTTGTCCCATCACATGGAAGAGGCCCTGCGTGAGAATGAAAAAGAAGAGCGCATACACAATGGCCCAGCGGCTGCGCATGACATTTTGCAGGCTCGACAGACTGATTCGGACAACAGCGGTCATCGGGATCGCTCCTGAATCAATTGCGGAATGGCGGCTTCAAGTGAATCGCGATCGGTGCGTGCCTTGAGTTCGTCGGGCGTGCCGGTAAACATCAAGTGGCCGTCGAGCAAAAACACAATGCGATCGGCGAGCGATTCGATGTCGCTGACGATGTGCGACGTCAGGAGCACCGTACGTCCTTCGGTGCGTCGCGAGCGAATAAACTCTTTCATGGCGCCGCTGCTGATCGGATCGAGCCCGGCGGTGGGTTCATCGAGGATGTAGATCGGCGGATCAAACATCGCCGCGATCATGGCGGCAACCTTCTGGCGTGTTCCGCCCGACAAGGCCGACATGCGCTTCTTCCGGTCACCGTTGAGATTGAAGATATCGGCGAGCGCATTGACCGGACGTTCGGCGCGCCCCCGTACCCCCTGGACCAATCCCAAGACGTCGCGGACGGTGAGATTGTCGGGGAAGCGGGCGATCTGCGGCATGTAGCCGATCAATTTGCGGTATTCCCAGCCGCCGTTGATTTGCTGATCGGCGACCGTGATCGTACCCGACGTCGGGTGTGTCAGACCGAGTATACACTTAATCAGGGTCGTCTTGCCGGATCCATTCGGTCCAACAAGCGCAGTCACCTGGCCTTTGGGGAATTCGAGGCTGATATCATCGATTGCTCGCAGGCCGCCGTATTCTTTCGTCAGGTGATCCACTTGAATCATGAGATCGGCTCCATCGCGGGTCGTTTGTCGACGAGTGTTTCGGGTGTCAGTGTCGGGATCAGGCGTTCGGCCATGTCGAGCACGTCGACCAGCAAACTGCGCATCAGGACCAGTGCCGGCGGGTTGCGTTCGACGACGAGAGAGAAGATGCCGACCGGACGAAACGGAACGTCGCCATAGCCGTCGTTGTCGAGATCATAGCCGCTGTACTCGCTCCAGTAGTTTTCGTTAAAAGTGCTGAAGCTGGAACGGCTGTTGGTGGTCACGGCAATCGAGTTGCCGATAAAATCATTGCGTGCAATCATGTTGTCGATGGAGCTGGCCATCAGCCGGATGCCCCAGCCATTGCTTCTGAGTTCGTTGTGTTCAATCAACACCCGGTTGGATCCTTCGATGTGAATGCCGACGGTATTGCGATGGAACTGATTGCC
>WJJR01000336.1 GCA_014729565.1 Candidatus Zixiibacteriota bacterium
CTCCAGGGCATCCCGTCGTAAAGACCGAACGTGACATCGGGATGGCCGGCCTTGACGCGTTGGGCGGCGTCACGGAACATCGTCCCACCCTCGTGCGGTGCACGTCCGCCGGGATGCAGGACGATGATGTTATCGAACGGTCGAGTCTCCGGCTGATAACGATTGCCAGTACGGCTTAGCAATCGCGGCACATACACCGATTCCGTCAACCAGCGGTGGATGTCCGGATCACAGGTGAGAATCGGCCAGCCTTTTCGGGCAAAATGATCGCGATACCATTCGAGGTTGTGGCGCACCGATGGTGTCCCGAAGAGAAGCGCCGCGCAGCGTTTGCCGTTGAGCACAGACGACCATTCGAGTGTGCCGAATGCCTGCTCATCGGTGTCAGCGAGTTGGGCGTCGTTGCGATCCGCACCGGGGGCAATTCCTGCGGCGAAGATGACGAGATCGGCGTCTTTGGCCACGCGTTCCGCGTCAGCGATCACGTCCATCGCCGATGGTGCTTTCTGTCCGCTCACACGGGCGCCGCCGCGGCGATTGATGACCAGGTCCGACGGACAGCCGGTGCGTTCGGTATGTGTCAGGACGCGTACCGTGTGTGGTGTGTATTCACTCAGCGCCTCGGCCCACATCATCATTTGCGCGCGCGGGTCGTGAGCGCCGACACACGCAATTGTCAGTCCCGATCGCTGCGGTGTTGCAGACGTCTTCCCGAGCTCTTTCTGCTCGTGCTGGTGATCGTCGCCGACGGTAACGTGTGACACCCATCGGTCGACGGCAGCCGGAGCCGCCGTCGCCGTCGCCGTCGCCGTCGCCGTACCCTTGCGCGGTGATCCCGCAACCAGTTGCTCATCGACATGACGAACCGACGATACTGCCGCCGTACGTCGCACAAGTGATTCCGCCAGTGCCGACGGATTGTCGGCATACGGGGCGTATTCTTCAAACCATCCGGTTTCCTGAAGCAGGTCACGACGGAACACAATCGATGATGGCGTGACTGAGGCATCGTTATCAGTCAGCGTTTCCATGCACCGGTTCACCGCCGCCGCGATGTTCTCCGCAGTCGGCGATGAGTCTTTCGTTTCGAGCGTGTTGCACGTGGCGATACCCAGATCGGGTGTGTGTTCGAAGAGGCGCAGTTGTGATTCCATCTTCTGCGGTGCGAACGAATCGCCGGGCAGCGCGAGAGCGATGAATCGCCCGTTCGCCTTCTGGATAGCGTTGTTTAAGGCGGCCGCACATCCGCGATGTATCTGACGCACGACTGTGGCACGTCCCTCGTAGGCGCGCAGCGTCTTGTCCAGGTCGTCCGTTGAGCCATCGTCGGTAACGATGATCTCGATGTTCTGGTACGTTTGGCTCAGTACGCTGTCAAGTGTTGCACGGGCGTCACGAGCGTTGTTGTGAACCGGTATGACGACCGAGACAGTCCCCACATCGAGCGACGATACGGGCTCGGCCGGTGCGGGCCAGGTATGAGTGCGGTGGTCGCGCGACATGGAATCACCGTTTAGTACCCGGTCCAGCAATTCGTCGATTTCATTGAGCTTTTCTGTCCAATGGTAGCGTGTTGCGATAAACTCCCGATTGTCGCGCCGGACCGTGTCGAGATCCTGTGTCTGGACACGTTGAATCAGCGCGACCGCGTCCTCGGGCGTGTTGAACAGGAAGTCGTTCGGATAGAGCCGGTCGGCGCCGCGCCAGGTATGAATGAGCGGTACACAGCCGGAGAGCATCCCCTCCGCGATCGAGTAGTGAAACGACTCAAACAGCGACGTTGAGATGACATAATCCGTCTCGGCATACAGCCGCGGCATGTCATCGACCCACCCGTGGAAGGTCACCGGCAGGTTGAGACGCGGCAGCAGATTGTCCATATACACTTTGATGCGCGGATCCTGATGCTGCCCCGCGATGTGAAGCTCGAATTCGGGATCCCAGTCGTGGATGGCCTTAAACGTCTGCAACAGCAACGATGGATTCTTCTTATAATTGATGTATCCGATCGCGGCGATCCGTTTGCCCAGTTGGGGGCGTTGCGTCATCGGGAATCGATTCGGGTCGATGCCGTTGTGGATCACGGTCCGCGGCGACGTGACGGCGGATGCTTCATCGAGAATCTCGCCGACGGTATCGCTCACCAGAATGAGATGATCGATGTTGGCCCAATTGACCTGCTGCGGCATGTTGGTAAATGCTTCGTAGGAATGCAGGCGGCAGACGGTCTTGGCCTTGCGCGGCAGCTTTGATCCCTCGATCACCAACTGATCGCACCATTCGTACCAAACCAAATCGGCCCACTGCAACAGCTCAGCCAGCTCGCGCAGCGATGTCCCGGTGAAGGTGCGGATCTGATTGCCCTGTGCGAAATGCTCAACGATCGGCTTGAGAAACGCATCGGATGAGGCAACGAACCCGATGCGTTTGCCGGTGACCTGTGTCGGTGCCCGGTCGGAACGGACTGTTACCGTGTCATGTTGGGTCGGCGACGGTTCCGCCGACTCCGGATTGGACAACCGTTGTTTCCACGACGCCACCTCGCGATCCCGTCCGACCACACCGAGCACCTGCTCGGCGAGTGCCACCCCTTCGTCGAACCGCTGCGTATCCAGAAAGAACTGAAATGCGTTGTCGCGCGCCCGATCGTATCGGGGATTGACAGTGAGACACTGTGTGTACATCCGCGCCGCATCATCGTAGCGATCAGTCAATGCATAGAGCACAGCAAGATCGTTGAGTGTTTCATAGTTCTTGGGATCGAGGGCAAGCTTCCGTTCAAAGGCAATGATGGCATCATCATAGTGCCGGGCGTGACAGGCGGCGACGCCGTAATTGTGCTGCAGATCGATCGATTCGGGAGTCGCATCGGCCAGTGTCCGGTACACAGTCATCGCGTCGGCGTGCCGTTCGAGCGCCGTCAGCAATTCCGCCAATTGATGTGTGACGGTTGTGTCGTCGGGACATAACGCGGCCAGCCGGCGTAGAATCGGGATCGCTTCTGCCGTCAAATCGGCCGCGACAAAATCGCCGACGGTCCGGCGCTGCAATTCAATGTCGTTCGGGTTCTGCTGGCAGGCGACACGCATCTCAGCGATACGCTGCCTCGTCATGCGTTGTCCATGCGGTTGTGTCGTGGTTGTGGTCATTACCGAAGCGTCCTATTCATTCGGTTGTATGGTGGCGGCCCCGGTCCCGTGGCCGCCGTGGAAACCGGTGACGGTCAGAATGCGTCAGGCGCGTACGGTCTCGTGTGATACCGGGGCGCCGTCGGGCCGGGATTTCGCAAATTCATCCATGAGATAGTGCCGGGTCGTGTAGGGACTGCGCACCAGCACGACCTGCTTACCGCAGTTGTTTTCCTGATTGATGAGCAGCGGACCCTGCAAATTGGCCGACATCCGCTGGACGTCTTCAGGAACGGTGATGATCACCCACATGCTGATGTTGTTGATGTCTTTAACATTGAGATCGGCGATCTCCTGTGGTTCGATCTGAACCTTGTAGTTCGGAAACACCAGTCGTGGCTCGACCACGATGAACGCCAGGCTGGGATCATCGAGCGACTGCAGATAGACGAACGGTTTCACATCATCTTGTTCAATGAGTATGAATCGTCCGTTCGCCTCGAATCCCAGGATGCCTTTCGGAAAATCGATGATCTTCGACGTGTCGACATCGAGGTCGCCAAAACGTGTGGTTGGTACGGCAATGGTATTTGCTGCCTGAGACATGATGTGTTCCCGCTTATTGTATGAAGTCCACGAGTGATGGCATCAGGACCCGCGCGGTCGCATTGAGCGCGGCCTGGTAAACGTTTTGCTGTGTCGCCAGTTGGGTTGTCACCTTGATGATATCGGCATCTTCGATTTCCGACAACAGCCGCGTCACCGAAAGGCTGAATTCATCCAGACGCGAACTGGTGGATTCCATCCGCCGGATGTTGGCGCCCACCGAGGCACGCGAATCCAGAATGTGATTGGATCCCTCTTCAAACGCGCCGATCATCTCGGAAATCATCTTCTGATCGTTGTTTTCCAGCGCATCGATGAGCAGCAGCATGTTGCCCAACAGGTCCGGCGATCCTTTGACGCCGAGTACCGTGGCCGTCCCGGTGGCATCCTCGTCGACAATGGTCAACGATTTGCTGGTATCGGTTGGAACAACTTGAATGCCGGTTTGATCACTATTGAGCGACGCCTGAACATCGAGGCCGGAATTGTTGATACGGGTGATGATGTCCCCGACGGTCGTGGCCGGAGCGAGATCGACGATCGCGAATGTGTCGCCCTGGGTGAGACGAATCGTGCCGAGCGACAGTCCGATCGAACTCTTCAACTCGCTGACCGGTGTCGTCAGCGTGAGTTGTGGGTCCAAATCGGTGCCGTCGAGCGACTGTTGGAACGTTCCGAGGATTCCCAGATCCGCCGCGGTCGTCTCGCCTGGACCGTTTTCATCAATGGTGATGACCTTCTGTGGCTCCAGGTCTGTACCGACCAATTCATCATTCACGTAGCCGCGGAGGCCCAAATCCTGTGCGGTCGATTCACCGTCGAAATCGTCGATTCGCAATCCCAGCGGCGTACCATTGGTGTCGCGCAAACGGAATGCGGTCCCGGATGGGTCGATATCCAGAGTGACATTGTTGACACCGGCCGCCGACAATTGGGTATTCACGGCGGTGATGACGTCATCGACGGTTTGCGCTCCGGAGAGATCGATGGCCACGCTGGGAACACCGCTGTCGCTGGTAATGCGGAACCGTGCGTTGACCATATCGACACCGGCGCCGCCGTTGAGATTCTCCAGGCGCGTTGTTCCGACGACCGTCGGATCGTCAGTGACGGCAACGCGCAGTGCATTACCGGCGGGACTGACCTGAACGTCCACGCCGGTCATTCCGCCGGCGGTGAGTTGGGTGCTGACCGCGTTGATGACGTCGTCGATGGTGGTCGCACCGGACACATCGACACCGACGGTGAGATTCGCGTTCACATCGGTGAACTGCAGAATCCCGACCGATTGATCGATTCCGGCGCCCTGGTGCAGATCCGCGAGTTCCGTCGCGGCCGAAATGCCACGATTGAGATCGAAATCGCCACCGAGTGTATACAACGACTCCAGCAGAACGTCGGAGCCGATGAGGTTGATCGGAACCTTGGAGGATGTTTCAATTTGGCTGTAGACAAGTCCGGAATCTCCCTGGTACATCACACCACCGGGAACCGAAAGAAACGCCTGGTTTCGGGTGAGATGACCGCTGAGGAGATAACGGCCCTCGCTTTGCACATTGCCGGCCTGCAGTACCTGCTCGAAGAGGTCGCGCGCCTCCTCGGCGGCGCCGGCCCGGGCGGTGGCGTCGTAGACGTCATCGGCCAGCGACGTGGCCAGTTCGCGCGCACGCACCAGCAGATTGCTGATCGAGCCGAGCGACTGTTCAATTGTGTTGAGCTGAGTGGTGGCCGACGAGATGTTGCCCTGGTACTGTTCGACTGTCTTGATGGTGGTGCGATATGAGAGATCGCGCGTCACCGCCACCGGATCATCCGACGGGCGGCTGAGACGCCGTCCGCTGGACATCTGATTCTGCAATGCCAGCAGACGCGTGATCGACCGCGACAGATTCGCGGTCGTCTGCTCCGTGATCATCTGATGCGTTACGCGCACGGTCCCGCATCACCTCCGTAACAGAATTCGCTATCGACGATAGTCGGCTGGTCCGATCGATTGGGACCGTTGGACTGCGACTTGCGCTGATCCCCCTGCTGATTCTTCTGACGCGCCATCTCGATGCGCGGATCGCGCTCGGTGGTGCCGTCAGCCCCGCCTTTCCGACGAAACCAAGTCATTTCATCCCTCGTGACGATCGTTTGCGTGATGGTGCTTTCATCTGCGATTTGCGCGGGCTGGAGGATGACTTGTACTCGATGCCGCCACCGCCGCGCTGGTTGTCATCTTTGTCGTCTTCGCCTTTCACCTTGCCTTTTATGATGCGGGCGAAGCCGATCAGATCATCCTTGATGTTCCGGGCTGCTTTCCGGTTTTCCTCTTTGATCTTCAGGTAAACCTCTTCACGGTGGACAATCACCTGCAGTGGCGCCTCGACTCCCAGCCGGACCTGCCGGCCGTAAATGCCGAGGACTGTTACCTTGATGTCATCTCCGATGGTGATGCTCTCACCCAGCTTACGCGTCAATATGAGCACCGACCCTCCCTGGCCGACGTGTATGTGCGCTGGAGATGCTCCGTATCTCCATGTCCTGTATCGGCGTGGGTTGTGCGGGTCTTGAATTTCGGAGAAACCGCCGTGCGAGGGCTTGACAAAGCGGCTAAGGGGAGTAGTTTACTCCTAAATTGGTTAGTTCGAATTCTCACCCGATGAACTGGCCGGACCAGCGGTTACTGCAACCCCACGGACAGGAGGCCCGCCATGATCCGTTGTGCTAAGCTGTTGGGCGCCAGCGCCCTACTCTTACTGCTCGTGCTCCTCCCTTATCACGCTCATGCCTTAGATGCCACGGTCAACCAAGTCAGTCTGAGTTGGTCGCCGAGTACGGTGGTCATCACACCGGGTGATCAAGTGACCTGGGTGTGGAGTTCCGGGAGTCATACGGTGACTTCGGGGACCGGCCCCACCGATCCCAATGTGGGAATGCTCTTTGATGCGCCACTGGATGGGTCGAACACGACATTCTCGTTCACCTTCACAACCACCGGGACCTTTCCGTACTTCTGTCGCCCTCATTTCGGATTTGGTATGGTTGGCGAGATAATTGTTGAAGCCGACGATGACGGCGATGGTATTCCGAATTCTCAGGACAACTGTCCAACCAACGCAAACACTGCTCAGGACGATGCCGATGCGGACGGGACTGGTGATGCTTGTGACACCTGCACAGATACGGATGGCGACGGATTCGGCGATCCCGGGTTCCCGGCAAACACCTGTACCGAGGACAACTGTCCGTCGACTTCAAATCCGGGACAGGAAGACGCTGACAGCGATGGTATCGGCGACGTGTGCGATACATGCACCGATACCGATGGCGACGGGTTCGGCGATCCCGGCTTTCCTGCGAATACCTGCACCAACGACAACTGTCCGTCGACATCCAACCCGAGTCAGGCCGACAGCGACGGGGATGGTATCGGTGATGCGTGTGACACTGCCTGTGATTGTCCCCTTCAAGCAGACATGAATGCCGACACGTTCCTTGATGCGGTGGATTTAAACCTGTTGATTCAGACGTTGTTCTTCAACGGCGCGAATCCACAGGATCCGGATTGCCCGACACCACGGTCCGATCTCAATAACGACACATTTTCGGATGCCGTGGATCTGAACTTGATGATCCAGTTGCTGTTCTTCAACGGTGATCCGCCGGTTGATCCGTGTAGTTAGGGCGATTGTCAGAAGTATTTTACGTTTTCATTGGGTTGCCACGGGTGTTCTGGCCCGTGGCATCCGAATGTGAATACCGAGTGAACCAAGTCTCACTC
>WJJR01000039.1 GCA_014729565.1 Candidatus Zixiibacteriota bacterium
ACGGGAGAGCAATGGCAGACGAAGAACATCAAAATGAATCACGATTGGCGCTGGCTCTGAGCATTGGGCTGGCCATCGGAGCCGGAGTGGGCATTGCGATCGGGACAGTTCTGGGTTTTGCTTTCGATAACGTCGGTCTGGGCATCGCCCTGGGCAGCAGTATCGGTTGTGGCGCGGGGATTACCGCCGGAGCGCTTTTCGGACGTGGAGACGGTGATAAAGAGTTGTAGTCCTGCCGGGAAAATGCAGGGAGGAGTAACGACTATTCCTCTACCATGCCCTGTCCATCGGGAACCACCGTGGAGTCGATCGTCTCCTCGGCCAGGTTGGGTGTCGACGACGTGGTGATATAGGAATTCCCGACACTGGTCATAATCAGCGGCTTCTCGATGATCAGGTTAGATCCCGGTTCATTATACTGCCCTTCGCGGAAATACAAAACACTGCCATTCGAACTGAACGGGATAGCATTAGTCAGTGTGGGATAGGGCGCGACACAGGCTCCGGTCGGGACACCGCCGTAGCCCGACCGCAAAAAGACGATGTCGCCTCCGATGCAGCTCTCCGTGGTCAGTGTAGGTTGGGGACAGGCGCCACGAGCTGCGCGCTTCGCTTCGATTTCTTCGTAACTGATGCAGGGTTCAAAGGTATAGCTGATGGCGTCAAGTTCGCTCTTGGTGTACGCTTGCACCGGATCGGTGATATTCGCCCACTCGTCGTAGTCGACCCAGATCATAGACCCCGATGACTCATTGCACCAGCCATCATCGAGATAGACACTGTCGAGGCTGTACGATGCGGTTCCCGAGATCGACCCGTCGCAATCCCAGTCGACTGATACCATGCCGGTGCCGAACCATTCCATCAGGTCGGTCTCGTAGAGCGAGCATAGACGGCCCTCCGAAAAGTCCATTTCCTTAAACAGATTGGCCGATTCCGGCGCCAGTCCGAGACAGAGCAGATTCGAGCGTACTCCGTCGAGCTGGAAATTGTAACTCATGATGCTCGGCATCAGAATCGGACCGGGCCCGTTAATACCGCAATCCATTCCGCCGCAATGCGACAATCCCAGATTGTGTCCGAACTCGTGTGCCAGAGTGGAGGCACGGTCAAAGGGTGTTCCGATTTGGCCGGTGAACGCGCCCAGCGTGACGACCAGATCATCGCCGAATTCCGCCAATCCGGAACTGCTCGTGGTATCGTCGTTGCGTTGATACTGGTGGCCGAAGATACAATAGTGCCAGTCGCCGCCGGCGTTGTCGAAATTAGCCAGCTTCATCAAGTAGAAGCTGTTGGTCGCGAAGCTTATCCCGAAAATCGTACCTTTATCATTCGGATTCTGCGGAATCACTTGCACATGGGGAATCTCGTCATCGATCACGATGTTCAGATTATGCCCTTTGCACGCAAACATCTGCTCCACCGCATCGACTTCCGACTGGTTGGGCCGATGCGAATGCAGAATGTTGTTGTTCTGGTCGCGCAGCACCATATAGTCGATCTCGATGTTCATGGTGAGGGCCGACGCGGTTTCTGCGAAGGGAATGAGCACCAGTGCGCAGGCGACTACGGTGAGTGTGATGTAAGTCGTACGACGCAGCATGGAATGACCTTTCGAGAATCAGAGATACGGAAACTGATTGGCATCAATATACGGGACGATTCTTGTCCGTCAATGGCCCATAACCCAGAAGCAACAGGGGCGCCCAAACGGGCGCCCCTCAAGTGGTTATGGATCATGTGTGGACGATCTACTGCCCGCCCTCCGGCGTCGAGGTTTCAATCTCGATCTCCGGCGAGGCGTTTTTCACGTAGGTATCCATCCACTCGGTCATCTCCCAGAGCATGTGCATGACCGATTCGCGAGCCTGGTACCCGTGGCTCTCATGGGGCAGCATCACCAGCCGTGCCGTGGCGCCGTGGCCTTTCAGGGCGCCGTAGAACCGTTCGCTTTGAATCGGGAATGTTCCCGAGTTGTTGTCTTCTTCACCATGAATGAGCAGAATCGGTTCGTTGACCTTGTCGGCGTGCATAAACGGCGACATCGTGAAATACACATCCGGTGCTTCCCAGAAAGTTCGTTCTTCGGCTTGGAAGCCGAACGGTGTCAGTGTCCGATTGTACGCACCGCTGCGTGCGATTCCCGCCGCGAACAGATCAGAGTGTGCCAGTAAATTGGCCGTCATGAATGCACCGTACGAGTGACCACCAATCGCGATGCGATCGCGTTCGGCTACACCACGGCTCACCACTTCATCAATGGCCGCTTCAGCGCTGGCCACCAATTGCTCCACGTATGTGTCGTTTGGTTCCTCGTCACCCTCGCCGATAATCGGCATCGCCGGGTCGTCGAGAATGGCATATCCATGCACCAGCCACAAGAGTGGCGAATGCCGGCTGACGCGAACAAAACGGTACGGCGAGTCGGTCACCTGACCGGCGGCATCGGCATCCTTGAATTCCTGCGGATAGGCCCACATCAACATCGGCAGGGGACCATCATTGGCCGGATCGTAGCCGCTGGGCAGATACAACGTGCCGGTGAGATTGACGCTGTCGGCGCGCATGTACCGAATCAGCTCCTTTTGCACATCCTTGAGCTGCGGGGTCGGATGTTCGAATCCGGTGAGTTGGTCAATGGCATCCTTCTTGATATTGCGCAGGTAGTAATTGGGCGGTTCGTCGACACTCTCGCGACGGGTCAACAGCAAGTGGCCGGCCTCATCCATCAGGTGAACCGGCCGCTCGTAGTAGGGTGCCTCGGAACGGAACAGGCGTTCTTTCGATTTGTCGCGCACGTTGTATCGATCCAGAAAGGGACGATCTCCTTCGTCGCTGGCGCCGTCGCCGACGAGGAAAATTGACTTGCCACCATCAGCGGTCATCATCACGCGGGTCCCGCGGTCGGTGCGCTTCATCATCGGATTGCCGGGATCGTTGTAGCGGTCCTCGAATGAGTAATCCATCAGCAGCGCCTGATCTTTACCCGGATCGCCCGGGGCGACGCGCCAGACTTCCACGGCACGTGTCGTCCACCACCACGACGTCACCAGCGCGAGATCATCGTTGGCCCAGTCGGTGCTGTAGTAGCGCAGACCGAGTGTCAGCAGTTCCGTAGGCTGATCATCAAACGGAGCGTCCAGCATGTACACACGGTCGCGCTCTTCCGCCTCAACGCCGGCATCACCGCCGTCGAGTGCCTCGACCCAGTACAGCGTGGCATCTTCGTCGGGACGCCAGCCGATATTGCGCCGTCCGGTGCGCACCGATCCAAACGCGATCGGTACATTATCGGCCAACGGCAAGTCGGCGATTTCCCGGACCAGTTCGCCCTTCATGTCGTACACCTCGGTCAACGTTGGGAAACGATAGACCGGAACGGTGTACGAAAACGGCCGGTGGACGCGTTCGACCAGAACATACTTGCCGTTCGGCGACGGTTCCGCACGACGGATCAAGCCTGCAACGGGGAGCGGGACATAGTCACCATCGAGACCGACCTTCACCACATGGCCTCTGACGTAATACTCAAACAGCTCTTCATCGTGAGGATTCTTGAGGAGGTCCTGATAGGTGCGGGCCGGAGCCTTCCCGCCGATGTTTTCCTGCACCGCAGGTCCGAGCGGTACCGTCTGTTCCGGAGGCGCTTCACCGCGTCCGGGTGGGACGACCACGGCAATGAGGTGCTTGCTGTCGGAGACCCACTCGTACGGCTGCGCGTATGTTTCGTTCAGCGGCAGATCAAAGAATTTCCGTCCCTGTCTGAGATCACGCGGCGTGGCCCACAGCTCAATGGCGTCGTTACGAGTCACTGTGAAGGCGACCCATTTGCCATCTGGCGACCAGGATACGTTGCTGATCTTCGCATCGGCGGGAATTCCGGCTACGCGCCGCGGCATTTTGTCGGACATGTCTACGATGTCGATGGCGTTGTAGTACCATCCGCGACTGGGGCCATTGGTCCTCGGATTGATGCGCAGGCCGCCGATCCGCAACTCGGGTTGTGCCAGCTCCTCGATTGGCGGGAGGCCGGGACGATGCAGAAACAACATGAACTCTTCGTTGGGACCCAGCATCACGTTTGGCGTTGGGGGAGCATCGGCCAATGCGGCGATGTCCGGCGGCGGCATCTGGTAGGGGAGGGCATCGGATGCCTCATCCTGGGCCAGGCTGATTCCGGTCGCAAGAAGGGCGAAGGCTGCTGCCAGAAGCACTGTTCGGCCGATCACCAGGTGGCGGAGAACGGATCTCATGTTGTGTCTCCTCTCACTATTGAATGCATCATACGCGTCATCACAGATTACCGATCACCCGCCAAGAAACACAGGGGACGGAGACGATGCCACCGCAAATACAACGGGCGGGCCATCGGCCCGCCCGCGTACCTTGCCGTTTTGAGGGATGAGAGGTTGGATCAATACGAGCGGTCGCGATCCTGACGGAATTCGTCGAGGACACGCGGCGATAAACCCAGCACGCGCATCTCAATAATATCCCGAGCGCTCAGATCGTCGAAGTCGAGTTCGTCCAATTCCTCGACAAAGTCCGCATCCACACCGTTGCTGCGGAATGCAATCATGTCCTCGACGGAAAACTGGCGGTCGAGTTTTCCGAATTCTTCGAGATAATCCTCCGACACACCGTTTGCGCGGAGGGCGATGATCTCGCCGATGCCGACCGATCGATCAAACCCGTACGCTTGAATCGCAGCAATGAGATCGGCGTCCACGCCATTGCTGCGTAAAGCGACAACATCGCGTGGGGACAGTGAAGACAGATCGACGGCATCCAAGTCTTCCAGATAGTCGAGGGTGACGCCGTTCGCGCGCAGTGTGATCAGATCGCCGACGGTCATCGATGAACCCCAGCGCGAGAGCACCGTGCCGGCGAATTCGGGGTCAACACCATTCGTGCGTAAGCCGACCACATCGCGGACGCTCAATTTGTCGGAGCCGAGTCCGACCTCATCAAGCTCTTCCAGATAGTCTTCATCAACGCCGTTCGCACGCAATGCAATGATGGCATCGAGTGAGACAAGGTCGGCACTGTAGGCCTGAATCGCGGCAATCAGTTCCGGATCGACACCATTCGACCGCAGAGCGACCAGGTCCGGAACGGCGAGATTGTCGACGCCAACGTCGCTCAGGTCCTCCAGGTATTCCTCCGATATGCCATGCGAACGGAGCGACACGATCTCATCGATGTCGAGTATCACACGGCTGTAGGCGTTTGCTGCGGCCGCGTATTCAGCGCTCACACCGTGATCGCGCAGCGCGATGACGTCGTTAATGCTCTCCAGCTCCACGCTGGCGTCGCGCAGTGCCTCAACATAGTCGGGTCCGACACCGTGGTCACGCAGCTTGGCGATATCGTGGAGGGAGAGTGACGACAGTCCCAGTCCCCGCATGGCGTGGGCATAGTCGCCGGAGATGCCTTTTCGTCGCAGCCGGAGAATGTCATCGACCGACAGGTCATCGTCGGATTGCAGCGAGTACCCCTCAATGTCGTCTCCGTCGACGCCGTTACGACGCAGGCGAACGACATCTTCGACGGTCAGGTACTTCAAACCGGCCTCAGTCAGTTCCCTCACGTAGTCGCCGTCGACACCCGTGCGCTTGAGCGCGACGAGATCGTCGATGGTCACGTTTTCCAGTCCGGCTTGCCGGATCTCACGGACATAATCGCCGGTAATGCCCATCGACAGCAACCGGAGCAGCTCGCGTTGTGTCACCTCGTCGGTTTCGCCGTGGCGATACTGGATGTTGTAGGCGATGTCCGTGTCCGCGTTTGTGTTCGAACCAAAGAGGCCGTCGAAGTAGTTGGTGAAATAGTTTGTAACATCTGTTGTCGTGTTAGTCTCAGTAAAGGTATGTGAGTCACTATCAACAGAACTATTCCAGTTGCAGCAGTCGCTGCCGCACCATGCGCAGTTATCCGGCGCCGGTGTGTACGTGACCGCGTTGGCGGGCCGGACGGTGACGGCTTGCGGGGCCGCATGCGTCTCGCCGCCACCAAACAGCGTCACGTTACAGGGAGACTCGTTCTCCGCGCAGTCCACCGCGGTTGCCGAGACGGTTGTCGGGGCGTGCCCATACCGTGGCGGCATTTCGCTCACAACCGGGGCCTCGCCGCGCACAATCGATTCAACCGGATCGAATACCGCGACCACCGGCGGGACCCTGGTCATTTGCACGGCCAGAACAGCCAGAACGGCGGCGGTGGCAAAGACAGCCAGGCGCGATGTCCGCGGCGACGCGTTGCGCCGGCGATTCAGCAGCGTCTCAATACGCCGGGTGAATTGCGATTTGGTCTTCAGCACGCTCGGCGCCGGTGCGTATTGGCGCGACCAGGGCGTGAGTGAGACCAGCTTGGTCAGGCACGTGGCATACGCGCGGGTGCGGCCGGTTTGCGCAATCACCCAATCGTCACAGGCGATTTCCCGTTCCAAACAAAGTTGCCGTCCAATAATGCGCACGGCGGGATGGAAGAAGAACACCGCTGCGATCACCCGCTGGATCAGATTGGTCCAATCGTCCCAGCGGCACACGTGCGCGTATTCATGCAAGGCGATATTCTCAAGATCATTGTCGCTCAGTGAGTCAATCAACGCGGCGGGGAAGAGGATCACCGGGCGAACGAGCCCGAGGACCGTTGGTACAGATAACCCCTCGGCCTGACGGATCGTCACGCGGCGCGACCGGCGCAAGGTCGGCAATGACGCAACCAACCGATCTTCGAGATCGGCCGGGAGCGCCACCGAGCGCCGCTTCATTCCCAGCAGCCGGTGATATCCCCACATCAAACGCAGCAGCATTAATCCGGCGATGGCGAGCGCCACGGCCAGCGCAATAGCGGCGATGTTGCCGACGGTGATGCGGTAAGGCGACCAGCGAAGCCCACTGATCGCGCCCTGCGCCCAGTCGACGGCGCCGGCCAGCATGGTCTTTGCATCATCAATGAGACTTGAATTCTGGGACAGTGTGTCATTGGTCACCGAAACCACCGTAACCGTCGCCGGTGGCGAACTGCGCCGATTAACGATACGCTCCACACTGCGCTCACGCTCGGTTTCGATGTTGCGATTGATGTCTCGTTCGACGACGCGATCGACAGTGGGACGGTCGAGAACTGTACGAGTCTCTGCTTCGACAGGGGGGATTTCGGTTACGACATATCGTTCTGCGTCAGGAACGCGGAGATTCACCCGTTCGATTGCCGGGGCCGGCTGTTCGGAACGCCACTGTGCGTTCGGGAGATCCGCCGATCCGTTGAACAATCCCATGACCGGAAGCGCCACGACAACGGCGAGCGCAATCCACCACATGCCGTGCCGCGTCGCCGCATTCAGGCGCCGGAATCGCTTCATGATCACAAACACCGCCAGCGTAAATAGCACGCCGACCAGAGTGGCATTGATCAGCGATTCCAATACCGCCGGTGCGAGTCCACTGAGTTCAGAGAGTATGTCGGACATAAATCCCGCCTATTCGCTTTCGTCAATGAGCTTCTTGAGGCGTTCGATTTCTTCGGCGTCGAGCTTTTCGTTTTCGAGCAGATTCACCACCAGCAGTTCGGGCGAATTCTCGAAGAAGCGGCTCATCACATACCGCAGCGCCGTGCGTCGCGCCTTGGTCCGGTCGACAATCGGACGGTACACAAAGGCGCGCCCATCTTTCTCATGGGCGAGATAGCCCTTCTTCTCGAGAATGCGCAGGGTGGTCAAAACAGTGTTGTAGGCGAGAGCCTTGGATTTGGGTAAACTCTCGACGACCTCACCCACCGTTGCCTGGCCTTTCTCCCACAGGATATCCATGAGACGAAGCTCGGCTTCAGTGAGTGTCGGGGACTTTGATCGTGCCATTGCGGGTTTCCTCCACGTTGTGTCTTAACCAATTAGGGGGATGGGAGGAGTCCTGTCAACTATAATCTTAGTTGTTGTTCGAGTTTTCGGCATTCCGTCTAAGTCCTTGACATTACAGCGGCTTGCCTGGATACAAGACGCTTTATGGAGTTTTCTACGAATTGTTTAGTGGAAGGTTGCGGATTACGGAGCGCCGAGCCCACGCGCGCCTACGCCGGCACCGGAGGAGGCCCGATCATTCGCTGACGAATCTGCCGCAGCGTCGTGGCCGTGAACGGCTCACCGCGGAAGAAAACGCCTAGGCACTCAGCGCTACGCCTATTCTTCGTCGTCTTCACATTTGCCGACGGTGATCACGCCCTTGGTGAAATCGGGACGGGTCGCCTGGATGTCTTGCTGTCCGTGAACATAGGTCAGGTGATGGTTTGGGCAAATGCAGGTGGTGTCGATGACGATCTCGCCGGGTTTGGAGCCAACGTCCAACGT
>WJJR01000337.1 GCA_014729565.1 Candidatus Zixiibacteriota bacterium
CCGTCGATCGTGTTGCAGGCCCCGTTTCATGTCGTTGCGGGGCTAGTAGCCATTCCCGTTTACGTCATCGAGAACGAGGAGCTGCTTCCGGAGATCGAGCGAATCCTGTCAACGTTCGAGCTCGAGGGGATTCGGCCCGTCGCCGGTTACAGTTCCACCAAGGGCTTCATCGGCGGAGTGGCTTTACGCAAGGGTGACCTGTTCGCTGAGGGCGTTGGCTTCGGGCTTAAGGGCAGCTATTCGACCAATATGTATCGCTTCAGCTCAATCGTCCTTGGCGGAGAGCGTTGGGGGAATGGACCGTTTGGCCTGGTCGGCGAATTCGGCTGGCAGGCGCGGACACGCGAGCGGTTTCACGGTATCGGCCCCTCGTCACGTCTGGAAGACGAGTCGAATTATGGTTATCGCGGCATCTTTGGCTCCCTGCAGGCGCACTATGAATTTTCGCCGGCTTTGCAATCGATGGCATTTGGCGCCTCGCGCCGGGTCGATCCCCGCGACGGCCGTCTGACATCAACGCCACACGTTCGGGATTCGATTGCCGCCCTGTTTCCCAATCAAGATCTCTACGGTCTGTTCGAACGTCTCGATCTGTATGAGTTCGGTGCGCAGGTGTCACACGATTGGCGAGAGCGCTCCGGATCGCCGCTCAGTGGCGGCACTGAAGTCCTGCGTGTGTCACGAGTGAGCGGGAGCGGTTCCAGCGATACGACCGTCGGCTTCTGGCGTGTGTACGGGGATGTGTCGCATTATCTCAATGTGTATCGCGGACGGGTCATCGGCGTGCGTGTGCTGGCGCAGGTGACCGAACCCGATGCCGGCACACGCATACCGTTTTATGAACTGTCTCAGCTCGGCGGCAGTGACAATCTCCGTGGATTTCGATCCGGCCGGTTTATCGGACAGGACATGGCGATGTTCACACTCGAATACCGGTGGCCGTTGTGGCGCCATCTCGATGCGTTCCTCTTCACCGATCAGGGCCGGGTCTTTGGCAATCTTGAAGACGATTTCTCGTTTTCCAATTTCCAATCATCGTACGGCGGTGGGATTCGCATCTGGAATCAGTTGGCCAGCAGCGAGATGTCCGTGGCCAAAAGTAACGAGAAGCTGCGCTTCTATCTCAGTTTCGGGGCGTTGTGATGAGACGGGTCCTCGGCCACATTCTTATTGTCCTCGCCCTGGCGCTGGTGATGTCGGCATGTTCGGGCTCGCGCCCGTGGCGATTGGAACCGGCGCCGGACTATCCGATCGACCAACAACCCTTGACCGAACTCCCCGAAGAACGTGACCCGAGTCTCTTCTGGGATGCGATCAATCAGAGCTCGTTTCATCTTATTGAAAGTTCGCTCGATTTGCCACGGCAGTACCGCAAGCTCACCGGCCAATTGAAAGAGGCGTACAACGCCGATGTTTTCGGGGAGGTCCCCAACTGCAGCTGGTTTACGAATCGACACGGGCAAACGCCGATGACACCGGAGGAGATCCATCGGGGACCCAATTCGATCAATGGACCCGATACGACCGGGCCGTGGATGATCACGCGCGCCAAAACTGAAGGCGTCACCCCCGGATTCTTTGTCAAAGACCCGGCGGGCGAGACGTTTGTGCTGAAGTTTGATCCGGTCGCGTATCCCGAATTGGCGACCGGTGCGGAGATGGTCTCGACGAAGTTCTTCCATGCGCTGGGTTACAACGTGCCGGAGAACTACCTGGTGACCTTCGATCCGTCACGGCTGACGATTACAGAGGGGATCACCTTTTCTGACCGGTACGGTCATAGACAGCCATTTACGCGCGACGTTCTCAACGGTGTTTTGAGCCGGGTGGCGCGCAACGACGATGGTCAAATTCGGGCGATCGCCAGCCGTTTTCTGCCGGGAAAACCGATCGGGCCATTCTCGTACCATGGCCGACGCAAAGACGATCCGAATGATTATATCCCGCATCAGCACCGCCGCGAGCTGCGCGGATTGAAGGTCTTTGCGCAATTGGTCAACCATTTCGACACGAAAGATCACAACTCGCTCGACATCCTCGTCAATGAAGATGGCAAAACGTACGTGCGTCATTACCTCATCGACTTTGGGTCGACGCTGGGGTCCGATGGCGATGAGCCCAAGCCCGTCTACAAGGGGTATGCGTATGTGTTTGACCTCGAGCAGGCGGCGGTGTCGCTGGCGACTCTGGGTGTGCGGCAGTGGTCGTGGGAGGGGGCGGACCCCAACGGAATTCCGAACGCGATCGGATACTTCGAGAGTGAACTGTTTCATCCACCCGGCTGGAAACCACTGCACGCCAATCCGGCCTTCGACAACATGACGCATCTCGATGCTTTCTGGGCGGCGTCGATTCTCGGGCGCTTTGAGGAAGAGCATCTCCGCGCCTGTGCGGAGGCGGCTGAGTATTCAGATCCCGAGGCAACGGAGTACCTGGTCCAAACACTGCTGGAGCGTCGTCGCAAGATTCTCGCATACTACTATGGCAAGATCAATCCGCTCGATGACTTTGTCCTTCACGCCGACAACGATCACCTCCGGTTGCAATTCATCGACCGCTGGATCGACGACGGGCTGGTGTCCGGAGAAACCGTCCGCTATCGCTACCGCCTGGGGCATCAGGACGACGGCTGGGGCGACTACCTGGACGTTGGCGAGGGTCCAACAGTTACGATCGACGCGGACGACCTGGCTCGCCTGCGACGGATCGCTGCTGATGCGGAATCGGCGGACGAGCGGGTGTTCCACGTCGAGCTTCAGTCGAACCGAGACAGCGGTGGCTGGGGCCGGTGGGTGAGAGTTTACTTCTATTTCGATCCGTCGGGGGATGGTACGCGAATCGTCGGCATCGAGCGGGAAGACTAAGCCCCAAGTGCTGAACCCCGGAAGCAGGATTGAACAGGGCAGTCAAACAAGGATGAAATCCGTCCACACAATTGCGAAATAGTTC
>WJJR01000338.1 GCA_014729565.1 Candidatus Zixiibacteriota bacterium
CATCGAAACGTCGTTGAGCAATGTCAAGCCGGCAACCGCATCCCAGGCCTTCGCCTCCGGAATGTTGCGTCCGCCGGAGCCGATGACGACACACAGTTCGCCTTCGTAATCGACTTTGTCGGAGGCTTGTGGCAGTTCCACCGCTGTCTCCGGGTCGGTGAGCGAGCGCGCCAGTTTGCCGAAGTAGGTCGGCACCGATGGCAGATCGCGTCCCATCTCCAGAATGTGTGTGCGGTAGTTGAGTCCAACACAGATCACGGCGCCCGGTTGAAGGACCGGGCGAAAAACATCTGCATCGGGCGGTGCTGCGGTGTTTGCACGATCGGCAATCGACAGCCAGTCGCTTTCGCGACGTAACAAGTCACCGATATCGCGGTAGGTGTTGCCAGAGTTGTCGGTGATGACAAAGCGGCCCTCGGCGCGTTCAATCGCCGCGGCCGGACCGTCGGGTGTTCGCAGTGTGACAAGACGCACGGTGTTATCCTTGTTTGTTCTCTGATTGTTCCTGGTAGAATCCCAGCGCTTTCAGGGCCGGGTCATCGGTGAATGAAAAAAGCATCGCCGGTTCCGATGCGTTGTTGATGTGTTCATGCACGGCCCAGCCGGGCAAGGCAAACGTGTCGCGTTCATTCCACTCGATGCGTTGGCCATCCATGATCGTTGTGCCACTGCCGCGCACCACATGGTAGACCGCGCTCGTGGTGTGTCGGTGCGCGTCGCTGTGGAATTTCGGCGGCAGCAGTTGCGCGTAGCAGGCCATTGTCGGCAGAACCGAACCACCGGTAATCGGATTCGAATACTCGAACAGAATCCCATCAGTCGGCGATCCGGCCACACCATCTTTGAGCGCATCAAGCAGAATGCGCTCGGTGGCGTTCCACGGGTACTTCGCCAGCGGTGAGTAGTTCTTCGTCCAGTTGACCCACGACGGCCGCAACTGCCCGTACGCGTACTGACGTTCCGATTCATCATCGGAGCGCGTGAGCTTCTGGGCCTTCGTGTCCAGCGGCTGGAAGAACGAGCATTCGAGCCCATTGACCAGCGGCAGATCGAGACCGTCGAGCCAGATCATCGGCGTATCGGTTTCGTTGCCGTGATCATGGACCGACCAGGCGGGTGTGAGCACCAGATCGCCCGGCTGCATAATCAACCGCTCCCCGTCGACCGCCGTAAACGCGCCAGAGCCTTCCACGACAAAACGGATGGCACTGGCCGAGTGGTAGTGCGCCGGTGCGATCTCATGGGGCAAGACAAGCTGCAACCCGGCATACAGACGCGCCGTGGCCGCCGGTTTCCCGTTGAGACCGGGGTTCTTCAAGATCAGGACTCGGCGCTCTGCCTCCTCCGCCGAGATGAGCCTGCCCGCTTCCATGAGGCGTTCGCGAACAGGGCCATACGGCCACAGATACGGCACCGCCTCGGTGGTGGGGCGGCGGATCAGCAGCCCCTCCTGTTTCCACAACGGATAGATGTGGAGCGGAGCGAGGGTCTCGATGAACTGGTCCATCGATGGCTGTGTGGTCTTATCCGGCATGAGAATCAGCCTTCCATTGCTCGTGTCATGATCTCAACAAACCGAGTCCCGTTTAGATGCCACACAAGGGCACCCGCGATCAAGCGGTTTTGCGGCGAGTTGGGGTGATGGGTAAGTCGTTTGGGTCGAATCAGAGTTTCGGAGCAGGATTCTGACGATCGCTATAAATGGGAACATCCCCCCCACGAGCAAGCTCGTGCTCCACTGACGAACGGGCGTGTTGAAGAAGTCGTGTCTTGTTTCCAGACCACACTCAACCACCATATAGATGAATTGTAACCTTGCGTAGGTCCGGCTCTTAGCCGGACCGGTGCGGCTAAGAGCCGCACCTACGCGACGATGATGTGGCTTTTTCAACACGCCCGAACGTCAGTGGCACCCGCACTTCGAATCTGAGTAGTAAATCAAAAGGGCCCCGATTACGGGGCCCCTTTCTGAATACTGTGTAACGTGTGAGGCCGGCTGCGCTAGCTTCCACAACTCCCCGACACCGGGTCACACGGATCACACGGCGCGTCGCCGTTGAAGAAGATGTGATCGATGAGAAGGTTCAAGTCGACGGCGTCGGGTGTGTTGTCGTTGTTCACATCGGCGCGTGTGGTCGGGCAGGCGGGGTCTTGCGGATTCGAGCCGCTGAAAAACAACGCGTTGATCTCATTGTTTAAATCGACCGCATCAAGGAGGCCGTTTTCATCGAAGTCGGCCTGCCACGGGCACGCACACGGCGGGTTGGCGACGCGGATCGTGGCGCCGTTGAAGACCGGGGCAAACGATGTCGACAGCGTCGTTGATTCGATTGTGTAGCTGCCCAATTGGCCGACACTGACATACGAGGTGTCACCCGGCACGCTGTTGATTTTCGAGCGGAAATAGACACGCGCCATCAGGCCGCTACCCGGTTCCAGCGGCGGCGATCCACCGCCGGCATCGGCACGAGCACGGACGGCCAATTGGCCGCTGAACTTGTTGTTGAAGACAATCTCACGTGACTCGAAGTACCCGAGACGGGTGCCGGCGAAACTGATCGAGTCGAGAAAGAACTTGTCAAGCACGTTGGTCATGGTGATTGGCAGGACGACTTCTTCGAGCGGAACGGCATTGGTGCCGTAGATCTCGACGACGCCGGGACTGTTGGCTTGCACGCTCGTTTCGGTGGCGGTAAACGTGTCGGCCCAGACGGCAATGAAGCTGTTTTTGGTGCGCGTCATCGTGCCGCCGGTGGTGGTGGCTTCGAGCCGGACGTCGTAAAGGCCGGGGCCAAACGTGTGCGTGGGGTTTTCGACCATCGACGAGTCGCCGTCGCCGAAATACCACTTCCAGGCGGACGCGGTCAAGGGTGTGTCGTAGGAGAGATTGGTCGTCAACGATCCCTCGGCGGTGTCGAGGTCGGCGCTGAACTCAAGCTGCACCCAGCCGATGAGTTCCTGAGCCACCCAACAGTATATGCGTCCCCACTGCTGTGTGGTGAATTCCGTCCAGCAGAAGTCGCCCGAATAGTCCATGTAGTTGTCGGTCGGGGGATCGAGCCACGGGTCGCCGGTGCAATCATCGGTGGCCAGTGGCGGGCTGCAACTGTTGTTGGTCGGGGTTGGGCGTGTATCGCTGCAGAAATCGCCGGCCACGTCGCCATTGGACCCGTCGGGCAGTTCATAACACACGCCGCAAGGCGTCACTTCATCGACACCGTGGTGAGTGTGCCAGAGGCCGAAGTTGTGGCCGAGTTCATGGGTCAACGTCGACTGCTCGAAGCCAAACGATCCCTCGTGCATCACCACCCCGCCCATCGCCAGCGTGGCATTGGGATCCCACGGAAAGGTGCCCCAATTGACCGGCGCTTCGACCACATAGACATTGCACTGGCTGTCGGGTGTATCGGCATAGGTGGTTTTCATGCCGAATTCTTCGGAGAACTCGAGGTAACGATAATCCGTGTCGTCGATGTACTCGATCTCGTGGACGAAATCGATACCGTACGGCGCAAAGTCGGCACGCAGATGGTCCATTTGGAGTTCGATGACGTTTGGCCCCGCGGCGCGGTTCGATCCGTCATCTTCGCGGAACACGTTAAACTTGAGCCGAAAGATCAAAGGTCCGGCGCCCGGTGCCGGAACACTGGCATCGCGCGTGGCGGCAACGTCGCACTGCCCGTTGATCGGACACGCACGGCCGGTTGTCTCCATCGCGCCGGGATAGCGCTGCTCCCAAATCTCCTGCGTTCCGCAGAAATCCCCATCAGAAAAGGGATCGGGAGCAGGGGTCATCGTATCATCGGGTTGTTCGGCATGCGTCAGCCCATAGACACCGATGGCAGCCAGAGCGAAGACAGCACAGAGGGCAACGAGGCGCTTCAGCGACATAGCGAGAACTCCTTACATGATTTCATGGCCGGAACTGTATCATCCTGGTACTGCGATCCGTATTGCGGTGACAGTACTTTCGTGTGATTCGAATTGGGCGTCGCCCGGAATGGCGGCACATCCGAACACGCCGGCTGCAATATACAACACAATTAGAAGAATCAGAGTGAATTGCCCCGATTTCTGAGCGGAATCGTAACACCGCCGGTGTGATTATCATAAGATGATAAACGACGGGCAGTTATCGACTAGAACTCAAACCGCCACGCGCCCAGCGGCGGCGGGCCGAGGCCGGTAACGTATTGGAGCAGGTAAGTCTGGTCGGCGATGTTGACTGTGCCACTGAGGTCGACGTCACCGTTGTACTCGTCCGGGTACAG
This sequence comes from Candidatus Zixiibacteriota bacterium, assembly GCA_014729565.1. Lineage (GTDB taxonomy): Bacteria > Zixibacteria > MSB-5A5 > WJJR01 > WJJR01 > WJJR01. The sequence continues at coordinate 4,272 of WJJR01000338.1, forward strand.
TTGATGACCCGACAACAGCCAGCAGACATCGAGCACGTCGACCGTACCGTCATCGTTGACATCACCGCGTGCAAAACCGGCCCACTTGGCAGCGCGCTCGGCCAACTCCAGGACATTCGCTTCGATGGTGGCGCTGTCGGACGTTGTAGCATCGACACCGAAAAGGACTTGGTGGATGTTGACGTCACCGTGCGGATCCAGTGTCACCGGTCGGTTGATCAGCAGCGCGAACAGATCAGCCGAGGTCGCTGACGGTGATCCGTAGTGGACTTCACGTGCCGGCAGGAATTCAACGCACATGCGCCAGGCATGTTCGGAATCGTAAAAGAAGCAGTTTCGATCGTCCGGATCCAAGCACACGCCACCTTCCGGAGTCAACCTGACGATAATTCGATGAGGGGAGTGGACCGTTGGATCAACCGTTTCGAAATGGGATGGCATCATGGGATCAAACATGCCGTATGCCGTAGTCGGGTCGACGTCGTTCCAGATGGCATACCCGTTGAATTGATCAGACACGATGGCGACGTCCTTCTTGTACTCGGGTCCGGCATCCCAATCCATCACGGTGCCGGTGTGAAGCGTTTTCTGTTCGCCATCGCGATTGCGCAGCGTCCAGCGGATCATCTTGAAGTCCCCGTATTTGGGATCGTATGCGCCCACCTCGGTCTGCTCGATGTTGACACCAACCGCCGCCAGTGGTGAACCGGCCGGCGCACTGTCATTGGTATCGGCATAGTAGGAGCGGGCCCATTCGCCAAGGATCTCGATCGGTGCACCGGGACATTCTGGCGTTCGTTTGAACCCCAGATGAATATCCGACTCACCATCGAAACCGCAGGTAGAGCCTCCCGGGAGAGGATTCGGTACGAAGTATCCCGGCCACGTGAGTGCATTCCCGCCACCGTCATACATGGCCGCATGGAATTGTGGCCCGCCTTCGCCGGTGGCCGGGTCGCCATCGAGGTAGTCACCGCACAGTACAAACGAGCCATCGTACAACGCGCCGGCCATCCCCTGCCAGATGAGATCGCCATCACTGCGATTGTCACCGACATGACCGGAATTGTAGAGCTGCTCCGACTTGTCCGGGGTGACATCGCCGAAGCTTACAAGCATTGAGTCGCGCAAACACCCGCCCTTGTAGGTGATGACGACTGTGGGCTGATTACCGAAGAATACCCGGTCGGGATCATCGGTGATGAATTCGACTTCCTCAATATCAACTCCCCGTTGCAAGCCGGTGCCATCATAATCCCACGTCACGTCGGTGGAGATACCCGCGTTCAGAACGCCGTTATACGATACCGACGAGGTACGCAGGATAGTCGCCGCCGCCTGCCGCCGCTGTGTCTGGTGTTTGCTGTTGATCAACGCGTGCGCTACGCGTTCTACCGCAATGTCACCACTCGTGAGTTCACCATCGACCAGCGACCGTAAGCGCTCGCCTGTCTTCGGCCTCGGGCCGTTGCTGAAGTAAGCCGTGTAGGAGTCTTCTGCCGGCTGGTGGTGTGTACTCGCCGCATACCGCGAATACGTGTCGGTGTAGGTCCGGGCAACCGGATCGGGCAACGGATCGCTGATGTTGTGTGAACTGATGGTGAGCTGGTTGCATCCGATATTGGTGAGGACATCGGATGCGGTGTGCGAATTCGAGGACGGTGCATCAAACGGTACAGACACCTCGACCGCCGATACAGTCTGCAGAACGCGCGGACGGAATCCTGCGTGCAGCCGGAAGGCCAGCAGTTGGCCAAAGCTGTTGGTTGGGTTGCCGGATCGAATGGAGACAACGGCATAGTCATCTCCGGTGGCTGGGTCGGTGGCCAACGCGGTACCGTTCACAATACCACCGAATTCAGAGTGATGCAGACGCGTCGTCTCCAATGTGGTGAGATCACTAATCCACCAGTTGCCCAGGCGATCTCCGGCGAACATGTAGTCATCACACGTGAGCGTCACATGCTGAGGCACCGGTCCAATTCCGTCGACACCGAAATTGTACAGAATATTGCCACTGACCTTGTCGACCATGTACACGCCGGGGTATGCGCCATCCTGGGGCATGAAGATGAAGTTGTGGTTGTACGCTGGTGGTCCATACAGACTCCGGGATTGTGAGAACTCCCAGATCACTTCACCATCTTTGTCTAGCTTGATGCGATGCCCCGTCTGATCGGGGCCGTCGCTGGCGGCATAGATGAAGTTCGCTTCCAGCGTAACGCCACTGGAGTATCCCTCGGTGGGGTCCGAACTGTACCGTACCCAGACAATTCGGCCCGTGTACGCGTCGACCCGATAGATGGCGTTGCCACCGGACTCGGTTCCGGCCGTACCGACATAGAGATCGTCGCCATCGTAGGCGGGAGCATGCAGGATCCCAGCATGAAGAGCGATCGGATTCGTCGGCCAGCCGGAATAAGCCGCCCCCGTGGCCGCATCAAGACACCACAGGTACCCGTTTTCGGTTCCGATGATCACGACCTTGGTACCGTCGATCTCATAGACGGCTGTGACCCCGAAGCGGACAGGGCCATAGAGTGAGGACGTCGGAGGATTGTAGGTGCATTTGCACCAGAGCGCAGTTGTGAAATCGGCATCCCACTTTGAAATGACTCCAGCATTGCCCCCGGTGACATAGACGAAGCCGTCATCGATGGTGAGGTTGCCCCGGTTGTAGTTTCGTATGTAGGGAGGGCCTGACACGCTGCCAATGAGTGAGCCTGTGCTGAGGTCAAAAGCGTCTACCCGTGAGTCCGTTGAAATGTATACCCGCCCGTCGGCGATTGTCGGTTCACAGAACGTGCTGTAGTTATCCAGGTCGACTTGCCACGCCGCCTGAATCTGACAGGGATCGCCGACCGCGATCGATGACCGGCACGAGCGGTTGTAATCATGCGCCCAGGTTGGCCATTCGTCGGCCACACACCCATCCGGCGGCTGATACGAGTAGCACACCTCCGCTTCGAGAAACAAGCCGAAGTCAGATGAATAGTAGTCGTCATTATACCGGTACCGGCCATCGATGTAGGCGCCCGAGCGGTGATCGCCGTCGCCGTCATCGGTGATAAACGCAATAACGTCAGTCCCCGGATTAGGTGTTGACGGTGATAGGGACACAGACAAGAAGAACGATCCGGTTGTATTGCCGACAATGAAGTCATCCGGCCATTCCGGCAGGCCGGTCAGGTCGATCGTGTTCCAGCCCTCGACGAAGTCTTCCCAGGGGACGTCGACATACGACACGAGGTTTGGGCCGGTGCCGGGTGGAAGTGTCACACTGTCCGGATAGGGATCGCCACCGTCCAATGGCCACTGTTCGCCGTAGATTCGCAGTCGCAGTGTCGGAGTACCGGTGCAGGCGGGCGTGAACACGTACACGCGGGCGGTCTTGAGCGTGCAGAGTGCGTGCGGTGTAAACAATACGAAACGGTCGGTATGGTCCCCTGACCCATCATCGGTCCAGAAATAGTAGGCGATGCCATGATAGCTGAGCCATGTGCAATCGCCGGATGAGGAACTGGTTATGGGTGCAGCCGGCAGGATATTGGCTGGGCCGACTGGAAACGGACCGGACGACGCCGACTGGGCGAGGTTTGGCACCACAATGACAAGGATGATTGCCGCGAACAATACAGCCATTAACAACTTGGCTCTGGTGCGTCGATGGGACCGAGTCGGCCGGAAGGGACGAGGATGACCGCTGGCCATGGGGTCCTCCAAAGGTAAATCGTGAGTAGCAGTACAGCGTACTGGTAAGCGCAATATACCAGAAATACCCAGCCTGACAAGAGAACCAGTTGAAGATGTTCACCGGCCCCCAATACTGGATCAGGAGAATCGACTTTTAAAACTCAAACCGCCACGCGCCCAGCGGCGGCGGGCCGAGGCCGGTAACGTATTGGAGCAGGTAAGTCTGGTCGCCCAAATCGACGATGCCACTGAGGTCCACATCGCCGTTGTACTCGTCCGGGTACAGTTGATGACCCGACAACAGCCAGCAGACATCGAGCACGTCGACCGTACCGTCATCGTTGACATCGCCGCGTGCAAAACCAGCCCACTTGGCGGCGCGCTCGGCCAACTCCAAAACATTTGCTTCAATCGTCGCGCTGTCGGCCGATGATCCATCGACACCGAACAGTATCTGGTGCATCGAGACGTCACCGTTAGCCGGTAGTATCAGTGGCTCGTTGATCAACAGTCCCGAGACATCCTCCGACGGATCACCACTGAGGAAGGGATCTGTCTCGCGCGTCGGTTGGTAATTGACACAGAAGTGCCAGGCCTCGTCGGGGGACTCCAACAAGCACAGCAGGGGTGAATGATTGCACCAGAGACGGATCGTGTTGGCCATCAGGTGAATGCGATGGGGCGTGTGGGGCTGCGGGTTGATCGTTGCGAAATCAGTCGGCATGTCGGGTTCGAACATCCCAAAGGCGACAGTCGGCGCATTGGTGTTCCACAGCGCATACCCGTTGAACACATCCGAAACGAATCCATCGTTTTGCAATGCATCATAGCCGACGTCCCAATCCATCGCCGAACCGGCATAGAGTGTCTTCTGCACCGCATCCCGGTTGTGCAGATCCCAACGGATGATTTTGAAGTCGCCGTAGAGCGGATCGTGCGCGCCGATTTCGGTCTGCTGTACCTCGACCCCGATCGCCGCCAACGGTGAGCCGCTCGGCACTTGCTGGTTGGTGTCCACAAAGAACGAGCGTGCCCATTCGCCACGGATCTCTTCCGGCGTACCGGGGCAGCCATTGATGCGTTTGTACCCGAGGTGAATATCTTGTTCACCGTCGAAGTTGCAGGTTCCATCAGACGGACGCGGATTGGGCAAGTAGTGTCCGGGCCATGTGTACCCCGGGCCGCCGCCATCGAATAGCGACACGTGGAACTGAACACCCCCCTGGCCGCTTCCAGCATCACCCGTTAACGAATCTCCACAGAGAACAAACGACCCGTCGTAGAGATGGCCTTCGACTCCCTGCCACACCAAATCGTCATCGGTGGCGTCGAATCCGATGTGTCCCATGTTGTAAATCCGTTCGGTCTTGTCGGGCGACAAATCGCCAAAGCTCAGCACGTCATAGTCGTTTAGACATCCGCCGATGTAGGTGATTGTCAGCGTCGGCTGGTTGTCGAGCAAGAGACGGTCGGGGTCATTGGTAATGAACTCGATTTCTTCCACATCGATGCCACGATTGAGGCCGGTGCCGGTCCATGTCCAACCGCCGTCGGTCTGGCCGCCGCCATAAACAGGGGTGGAGTAGCTGACTGCAGAAGTGCGCAGGACACTGGCCTCGGCCTGCATCTGACGGGGTTGACGTTTGCTGGTGTGCATCGCTTCAGAGAGTTGTTGCAACTCGACATCGCCGCGCGTCAGTTCCTCATCGACAAACCCCCGGTAGTAGCCGGCCATCTTGTCTGTGTTCGAATCATCGAACCAGGAGAGATAGTCGTC
>WJJR01000339.1 GCA_014729565.1 Candidatus Zixiibacteriota bacterium
GGTCCAGGCGCTGATCGAATATCGAAAATTCAAGGAGGTGGCGGGCGACCTCAAGGATCGCGAGTCCACCGAGCGCGAGATTTACGCTCGTACTGATTTCTCACCCGGCGCACCGGCGTCTCGCAGTGAATTCGTGATGGATCGTACGCTAGTGCATCTGCTGTCGGCATTCCGCGATGTTCTGGCTCGCATTGAACCGGAGACGTTCCACCGGGTCGAGATGACCGACATGACGGTCGATGATCGCATCGCCGAATTGGAGGATGTCCTCGAGGATCAGGGCGAAATCGAGTTTGCGCAGTTGTTCCGTGGCTTGCCGGCCCGCTGGATGATCATCTTGACCTTTCTGGCATTGCTGGAAATGGCCCGTCTGCGACGGATCACGCTGATGCAGGATCGTCCGTTTGAGTCACTCGTGTTTCGCCGTCCGCAGGATTGGAGTAGTGAAAAGGAGATCGTGTCGTGATAGACGAACAAGACGTTCAAACCGAAACCACTGCACAAGACAAATCCCGGGAGGACGGTCCCCCCGAAGATCTCATTCGTACTGTCGAGGCGTTACTCTTCGCTGCGCACGAGCCAATGACCCCGTCGGCGCTGGCGCCGGCCTTGAATGGGACAGCGGCCGCAGCACTCGACAAAGTGGTTTTCGAGATCAATCGCCGCCTGGCCGAGGGTGCGCATCCGATGCGTGTGCGCAAGGTCGCCGGCGGCTACCAAATGCATGTGCTCCCCGAATTCGGCCCGGCGATTGAAGCGGCCCTGGTGAAAACCAAGATTCAGCGACTGACCCGTGCCGGTTTGGAGACATTGGCCATTATCGCCTACAAACAACCGTGCTCGACACCGGAGATTGAACAGATCCGTGGCGTGAGTTGCGGTGGTGTGCTCAGCACGCTGATGGAGCGTAATCTCATCACGATCACCGGTCGATCGGAGGGGCCGGGACGGCCGCTCCAGTACGGCACCACCCGCGAGTTTCTTAACTATTTCGGCCTCAACAGCTTAAACGATCTTCCCAGCATCGATGAAATCGAGGAATTGCTCTCGCAGCGTTCTGCCGGCGGGCAAGTCCAGATGTCAGAGATGTCGTCCGAGGAGGATGCCGAGGGTGGATCACGCACACTGATACTGAAGCGTCCGCCGGAGCAGGCTGAGCCGGCACGGCAGTTTCGGATCATGAATGTTCGCTCCGCCACGGCCACTGAAGCGAGCGGCTGGATGGACGACGCCATTACGATGACCGAGGAGGCCGACGAGCAAGACGACGTGATTTTGACCGAACTCACTGATGATGAGGCGGTTATGGCACTCCAACGCGACGAGAAGACGGTTTAACACGGTTTAACAGGGTTCGATAAAAGCGATTGATCGCGCCCCGGCCCGGGGCGCTTTTTGTTTCCATGAGCCAGGAGAAAGGACAGTCTGAGCCTCGCCGGGGTGAGCGGCTCAACCGGTTTTTGGCACGTGCTGGCGTCAGTTCGCGACGTAAGGCCGACGAACTGATCGCGGCCGGGCGGGTGAGGCTGAATGGTCAGATCGTGGAAAAGATGGCAACCTTCGTCGATGCCGACAACGATCAGGTCACGGTCGATGGAGTTCACGTCGAGCCACCGGTCACGGAAACGATTTGGATCGCACTCAACAAGCTCCCGGACACGGTCACGACTCGCTCCGATGATCGGGGCCGTACGACGATCTTCCACGGGCTGCCGAAGGTCTATTCTCAGCTTATCACCGTGGGACGGCTCGATCGCGATACCAGCGGCCTGCTGCTGCTCACCAACGATGGCAATACGGCGCACCGTCTGATGCATCCACGGTTTCAGATCGAACGCACGTATGAAGCCGATGTCGTCGGTGTCCCCACCCGGGGAACGATCAATAAGATGCGCGAGGGCGTATCGCTGGGCGATCCGACACCGGCGAAAGCCGATGCGGAGATTATCGGCCACCACCATGACGGGGCGACGCTCAAACTGGTGTTACGCGAGGGGCGAAAACGAGAGATTAAACGGTTGTGCGAGGCGGTGGGACATCCCGTCCTCAATCTGAAACGGCTATCGTATGGCGGAATCCGCTTGCGAGGATTGGAGCCGGGACGGTGGCGCAAGCTGGACGACGATGAGATTGCGAGCCTGCGTACCGCTGTAAGCCTGGAAGCGAATACCCCAACGTAATCACGCGTGGTGTTCATTGCGCCCCATAAGGAGCGCCGATATATTCACCCGACAGGCGACTGCGCACATGTCATGTCAATGAAGGGGTACCGTGAGTAAGACCGACCAGACACAAACACAACATGAGCTGATTGCCAATCGGCGTGATAAACTCAACCGCTGGCGTGAAGCCGGGATCGATCCGTATCCGCACACCTACGAACGCTCGCATAAGTCGCAGGATGTGCTTGAGCAATACGACGCGCTCGAAGGACAATCAGTGAGTGTTGCCGGGCGGATCGTCTCATTGCGCCCCCACGGCAAGAGCACGTTCTTCCATATCCTCGACGGGGAAGGCAAACTTCAGTGTTACGCCAAAAAAGATCAGCTTGGCGATGAGCCGTATGAGCGGTTGGGCTGGCTCGACCTGGGCGATTTTGTGGGCGTGACCGGTGAAGTGTTCAAGACGCGCACGGGCGAGACGACTGTTGCGGTTCGTGAGTACAAACTGCTCGCCAAAGCGCTGCGTCCGCTGCCCGAGAAGTGGCACGGGCTCGTCGACAAAGAAACGCGATACCGTCAGCGGTATCTCGATTTGGTCTCCAACGAGGAGGTGCGCGAGGTCTTTCGAGTGCGCGCACGGATCATCGCGGCGATCCGCAATTTCCTCGACGCGCGGGGGTTTTTGGAAGTCGAAACACCGGTGTTGCAGCCGATTTACGGCGGTGCGGCGGCGCGTCCATTTGTCACGCATCACAACGCACTCGATGCCCAATTCTATTTGCGTATCGCCGACGAGTTGTATCTGAAGCGGCTGCTCGTGGGTGGATACGAGCGCGTGTATGAAGTCTGCCGCGACTTTCGCAACGAGGGCATCGACCGGGATCACAACCCCGAGTTCACGATGGTCGAGTTGTACGCCGCATACTTCGACTATCGCGATATCATGAACCTGTTTCGCGAACTGATCATCGAAGTGACCACCGCTGCGCGGGGCAAACCATCGTTCGAGTTCAATGGCCAGGACGTGGATTTGACCAAGCCGTGGCGCGAGGTGCCATTGCTCGACATCATCAAGGAAAAAACCGGACTGGACTTCAGCGATCCGAACGCGGAGAAAGCACGCAAGGGCGCGGAGTCGATCGGAGTCGATATCCCGGACGATGCGTCGTACGGCAAAATCGTTGATGATGTCTTCTCCGAGCGCGTGCAGCCGGAACTGGTCGAACCGACATTTCTGACCGACTACCCGCTGGAGATTTCGCCGCTGGCAAAACGTCATCGCGAGAAAGCCGGTCTGGTTGAGCGATTCGAGTTGTTCATGGCGGCGCGCGAAGTCGGCAATGCGTTCTCGGAATTGAATGATCCCGACGATCAACGCGCACGCTTTGAGGCGATGGCTGAAGCCGCTCGTCGTGGCGACGTCGAAGCACATCAAGTCGATGAAGATTTCCTGACCGCCCTCGAACACGGTATGCCGCCAACCGGCGGATTGGGATTCGGTGTTGACCGTTTGACGATGACGTTGACTGGACTGACGTCCATTCGTGAGGTGATTCTCTTTCCGACACTGCGGCCACTGGGCAGCCATGCAACTGAACCGTCCGCTGAGGGGTAACCCACTCTGATGGGGTATGCCTCGTTCATCGCCCGTCGCTATCTGCGTTCCAAGCAGCGGCACGGATTTCTCTCCCTGATCACCCTGATCTCGGTATTGGGCATTATTGTCGGCACCGCCGCTTTGATCATTGCGCTGGCGATGATGAAGGGTTTCGAACTTGAAGTGAAATCGCGCATCGTCGGTACGACCGGACATGTGACGATCTACAACCGCTTTGCCGACGGCATCACCGACTACGAGGGCCTGAAAGACCAACTGCTGGAACATCCGTCGGTGACCGGTGCGGCGCCGTTTATCTACTACAAGGCGGCGATCTCATCAGCGGATGACAACGACGGTGTGATTGTGCGCGGGATCGTGCCGGAGGCCGAAGCCAGGGTCACGCGCCTCGAAGAAAGTGTGCAGTACGGCGACTGGCGCATGGTCCGTGACAGTGGCGCGGCACGGCCCATTATGATGGGCATCATTCTCGCCGAGCGACTCAATGTCGCACTAGGGGATGAAGTTGTTCTGTATAGCTTGCGGGGTGAGGCGCTGACTGAGGGACAACCGCCGCGGATTATGAAATTCGCTCTCACCGGTGTATTCGAAACCGGGATGTACGAGTACGATGCGTCTCTCTGCTATATCCGTCTACAGGATGCGCAGAGCCTGTTCCTGCTCCCCGATCGCATTACCGGATATCAGTTGAGCGTGGATGACTGGGATAAAGCGGGGGCAATCGCCGAAGAGCTGGCCGAGACACTCGATCCGCAGTTTTATGCCACCGATTGGACGCAAATGCATAAGAACCTCTTCGGCTGGATGGAGATTGAGCGTCGTTGGGCGCTGGTGGCACTGTCATTAATTATCGCGGTGGCGGCGTTCAACATCGTCTCCACGTTGATCATGGCGGTGATTGACAAACGTCGCGAGATCGCGGTTTTGAAGACGATGGGTGTACCGGCGCGCGGCATCAGTGCGATCTTCCAACTGCAGGGTGCGATCATCGGAATTGTGGGAACCGTGTTTGGTATAAGCTTGGGGTTAGTGATATGCTGGTTGCAGCAGACATTTTCGCTCGTTTCGCTGCCACCGGAGATCTACTTCATCGATTTTTTGCCGGTGCGCGTGGCGCTATTCGATGTCCTGGCGGTGGCGGGAGTCTCGTTGCTGATTTCGTTTTTGGCAACGATCTATCCCTCGCGGCGGGCGGCACGGCTGTATCCGGTGGAGATATTGCGGTATGAGTAGTGCGTGCGAATGAGGGCACACGTAAACAAGTGACGAATTCAGGCGACATAGAGAGTATAGGGACCGCCTCCCAAACGGTGGCGGAAATGCGGGATGTGCACCGCTATTTCAAGACGCCGAATGGTGTGCTTGAGGTGTTGCGGGGGATTGACTTACGGGTCGATGCGGGACGCATGATCGCCATCGTGGGAGCCTCCGGTGTAGGGAAAAGTACCCTCCTGCATGTTCTCGGAGGCTTGGATCCGCCGACCAGAGGGTCGGTTATGTGGGGGGCGCAATCACCATATGCTCTGTCCGATGATCAACGCGCGATTAGACGCAACCGGGAAGTCGGATTTGTCTTCCAGTTTCACCATCTCCTGCCGGAATTCAATGTTCAGGAGAACGTGGCGCTGCCATTGATCATTCGCGGCGAGACAAGGCTGCAGTCGATGGATATGGCTGCCAACATCTTGTCCGACGTAGGATTAGCCGAACGTCTGACGCATTTGCCGGGGGAGATGTCGGGAGGAGAATTGCAGCGTGCGGCGGTGGCCCGCGCTCTGGTGGGTGGCGCACCGCTGGTGATCGCCGATGAGCCGTCGGGAAACCTCGATCGGCGCACGGCGGAACAGTTGCATGAGTTACTGGGTTTTCTAGCGCGGGAGAAGAACAGGGCGATCGTGGTTGCCACTCACAACGCGGATTTGGCCTCTCGGGCAGCGAGTGTGCTGACCGTGCGCGATGGTGCGTTGAGTGACACCGAGGGTCCGCTCGATGACGAGGTTGTCCGTTAACGGGTCTTTTCCCCTTGCGACAGGCCTGCACGGGGGTTAATTGAGTGCAGGATGCTGAGAACCATAGAGATAGCGGCGTCGGTAAGCGAGGTGATGACATCGTGAAATGCGAAAACTGCGGCAAGAACGATGCGAGTGTTCATTTCACTCAGATTCGCAATAACAAGAAGACCGAAATGCACTTATGCAAAGAATGCGCGAAGCAGAAGGGCTTCCACAACCCGCTCGATGATGTGCCGTTCCCGCTGGCCGAATTCCTGAATTCGATGGTCAAATCGGGCGGCACAGGAACTGACCCGATTGCACGATTGGTTTGTTCCGAGTGCGGTATGCGGTTTATCGACTTTTCGCGCGTGGGACGGTTTGGCTGTGGCAACTGTTACCGCGCGTTCCGTGCACCGTTGGAAGATCTGTTTCGCAAGATTCATGGCGCCACCCGTCATTGCGGCCGAACCAACCAACAGGTGGACCATACGGTCAAAGGCGTTGTTGAAGAAGAGGTCCGACTGAAGGACGAATTGAAGCGCGCCATTGAGCGTGAGGATTTCGAGTTGGCGGCGGCCCTGCGTGATCGATTGAAAGCGTTGCCGTCACAAAGTGAGCCGACTGAGTCGGCACAGCAGGACGGATAAGGCGCTGAGAGACTATGCTCTGTTGAGGAGCGATGAGCGATGATGAAATCATTTGATGATCTGATAAAGCGCCCGGTGACTTGGCTTTCCGGCGAAGGGGAACACGCCAATGTTGTTCTCTCGAGCCGCATTCGGCTAGCACGGAACTTGTCGAAGCATCGCTACCCGGTGCGGGCCGAACCCGATGAGGCGCGTGAAGTGGTTGAGTTGGTCAGAACCGTCGTCGACCGATCCGAGCTTGTGAAGGAAGGGATCTTCTTTAACTCGGAATCGTTGACTCCCGATGATCGCGAGATTCTAATCGAGCGTCATTTGATCTCGCCGGAATTCATGCGTGATGAAGCGCCGCGGGGATTGTTTGTCGATGACGACGAAGCGTCGAGTTTGATGGTCAACGAAGAAGACCACATGCGCATTCAGGCGGTGCGTTCGGGACTCGATATCCGGCAGGCGCTGCAACGCGCGCGCACTATCGAACGCCACCTGGCTGAAGGGCTCGATTTCGATTGCGATACGCGTCTGGGCTTTCTGACGGCCTGTCCGACCAATGTGGGAACCGGGCTGCGTGTGTCGATCATGATTCACCTGCCGGCGTTGGTGTTGACCAAGGAAATGGACACCGTGCTGTCGCAGGTAAACAAGTTCGGCGTCGGTGTGCGTGGGTTTTACGGCGAAGGCTCCGACGTCCTCGGGAATCTGTTCCAGATTTCGAATCAGACGACCTTGGGACGGACCGAGGAGGATCTGGTCGATTCTCTGGAGAAGGTCACGCGCCAGTTGCTGATGTACGAGGAGAATGCGCGACGCCGTCTCTTCACCGATGCACCGAATCACATTCGCGACAAGCTTTGGCGGGCGTTCGGGATTCTGGCCAACGCTCGTGTCTTGAGTTCACAAGAAGTGATGAATCTGCTGTCGGCCGTCCGGCTGGGCGTGGCGATGGGTGAATCGATGGGACTCGATTTACGGCAGGTTAACGAACTGATGCTGTCGGTACAGCCGGCGCACTTACAACGGCATTTTGAGAAGGAAATGACAACGGAGGAACGCGATGTGGCACGGGCCGAAATGGTCCGTAAGATGTTGACCCGTAAACGGACGACACGCCGCCGCGGACCCCGGAAGTCGGGCGAAAACTGAAGCGTGGGAGACGTATAGGGCAAACGAAATCGTATACCTGGCCGATATCAGAGGATAGTGGCTCACGGTTTGGGTGTATAATGAGACGGGCCACAACTCATTGGACGAATCGAGGCGATGACCATGAATGAGAGTTTCTCCGAGCTGGCACGAAAGGCAATTGAGTTCGCGCGCGATGAAGCGGCCCGGCTGCGGCATGATTATATCGGAACGGAGCATCTGCTCCTCGGTTTGATCCGCCTCGCCGAGGGTATGGCGGTGGATATCATCGCCAACATCGGACTCGACCTTAATGAACTGAAGACGTCGATTGAGGAAGTGGTGCAGCCATCGGGCGGTACCATGACGATGGGGCAGCTTCCGTTGACGGCGCGTGCCAAGAAGACCCTGGAAGTGGCGGGACAGGAAGCCCGTGCACTGAAGTCGAAAGAGATCGACACCGAGCATCTGCTGCTGGCGCTCTTAAAAGACGAAGAGGGCGTGGCGGCGCAGGTGTTGTCGATGTACGACGTCGACTACAAGGACGCTTACGAAGAATTGAAGAACATCCGCGGCGGCAAGCCGTCGTCGTTTGGCAAGAAGCGCAAAAAGTCAAAGACCCCGGCATTGGATCACTTCGGCCGTGATTTGACCGAGTTGGCGCGCAAGAGCAAGCTCGATCCGATTATCGGACGCGACAACGAAATCGAACGCGTCAGCCAAATCCTCTCGCGCCGCAAAAAGAACAATCCGGTGCTGATCGGTGAGCCGGGTGTCGGCAAGACCGCGATCGCCGAAGGACTTGCACAGCGAATCGTCAGCGGGCAGGTCCCCGAAATCCTCGAAAACAAACGGCTGGTGACGCTCGATATGGCGTCGCTGGTGGCCGGCACGAAGTATCGCGGCCAGTTCGAGGAACGGCTCAAAGCCGTGATGAATGAAATCGTCAATTCCAGAGACGTGATCATCTTCATCGATGAGCTGCACACGATCGTGGGCGCCGGTGGCGCTGAAGGGTCGCTCGACGCGTCGAACATTTTCAAACCGTCGCTGTCACGCGGCGAGTTGCAGTGTATCGGTGCGACGACACTCAACGAGTACCGCAAGTACATCGAAAAGGACGGTGCCCTCGACCGGCGGTTCCAGACCGTGATGGTCGAGCAGCCGAGCTATGCCGATACGCTCGAAATCCTGAAAGGTCTGCGGCCGCAGTATGAAGATCACCATCGCATCAAGATCTCCGAAGAGGCGTTGGTGGCGTCGGTGAAGCTGTCTGATCGGTACATCTCGGGCAAATACCAGCCCGATAAAGCAATCGACGTGATCGACGAAGCCGGATCACGGGCGCACCTGATCAGTTGCACCAAGCCCGATGAGTTCACCGAACTCGAAAACAAGATCATCGAGATTCAGACGAAGAAGGAAAACGCGGTCAAGGATCAGGAATTCGAAACCGCCGCACGTCTGCGCGATGAACTCAAGATGGCGCGCGAGGAACTCGAAGACCGCAAGCGCCAGTGGCAGGAAGAACGCGAGCAGTCGATGTATGAACTCTCGTCGGAGGATGTCGCAGCCGTCGTCTCAAAGATGACCGGCATCCCGGTCTTCCGTCTGGAAGAGAAGGAATCGAAGAAGCTGTTGCGCATGCAGGAAGAGCTAGCCAAGCGTGTGGTCGGCCAGGATGAAGCGATTGGTGTGCTCACCAAGGCTATCCGCCGTGCGCGCGCCGGACTCGCCGATCCGCGGCGGCCGATTGGCTCGTTCGTCTTCCTCGGCCCGACCGGTGTCGGTAAGACCGAAATGGCGCGGGCGCTGGCCGAGTTCCTGTTCGAGGATTCCGATTCGCTGATTCGTATCGACATGTCGGAGTACATGGAGAAGTTCTCCGTCTCGCGTCTGATCGGCGCGCCTCCGGGATATGTCGGCTACGAAGAAGGCGGCCAGTTGACCGAGAAGGTCCGCCGGAAACCGTATTCGGTGGTGCTGCTCGACGAAATCGAAAAGGCCCATCCGGAAGTCTACAACATCCTGCTGCAGTTGCTCGATGACGGGCAGTTGACCGATTCGTTCGGACGCAAGGTCGACTTCAAGAATACGGTCGTGATCATGACGTCGAACGTCGGTACGCGGCAGATCAAGGAAGACAAGACCGTCGGTTTCCAGAAAGAGGTCATTGCCGATTCGTATGAGCACATGAAGAGTAAGGTCACCGAAGAGCTGAAAAAGATGTTCAATCCGGAACTTCTCAACCGGCTCGATGAGACCGTGATCTTCCATGCGCTGACGATCGACCACATGAAGGAAATCGTGGACATCCTGATGCAGGATGTGGCGAAGCGTTTGGCGGAGCGGGGCATCTCGTTCCACCTCAAAGACGAGGCGCGTAACTTCCTGGCCGAGAAGGGTTTCGACCCGAGCCTGGGCGCCCGTCCGTTGCGTCGGGCGATCCAGCGGTTCCTCGAAGATCCGTTGGCCGAGGAGATTCTCCGTGGGCAGTTCGCGGGCGATTGCAATGTCGAGATCGGGGTCAAGGAGACCGGCGAGGAGCTGAAGTTTGACTTCGTCACCGACGGCGGCAAGAATTCCAGCGAGGCCAAGGAGGCCGGTAAGATGATCGTCTAAGCGGTCACCGAACGGTTGATTTTTCGCCTATAATTGCTATCTTCTCCAGCGCCTCCCACGTATTGTGGGAGGCGCTTTTGAATCAGGAATCGAAGGAGTAACGATATGGCTCATAAGAAAGGTGTTGGCTCCTCCCGTAACGGCCGGGACTCGAACGGCCAGAGAATGGGGATGAAAGCCTACGCGGGCGAACTGGTGACCGCCGGATCGATACTGATCCGTCAGCGCGGCACCCGAATCCATCCCGGACGCAACGTCGGTGTCGGTAAAGACTGGACGTTGTTTGCGTTGGTGGATGGCCAGGTAACGTATGTGCCGAAGGGCAAATCGAAGATCGTGGCGCACATCGACCACTAAATCGCGCCCTGTATTGATTGATCAACGCCCCGCTCCTTCGGCGGGGCGTTTTTTGTTGGAGTGCTGGAAGTGACTCCTGGGAGCGCCGAGCCCCAGCTCGGCGAAGCGCAGTTAAAGAGACTTGCCCAATTGCTGTCCAATTCCCGATCCGGCCCACAGATCGCAACTTGATCTTCTGACCAGCGTATTAATCACATGCGAAAGACGATCTGTGCATTGATCATCCTACTTGTGCTGCTCCTCGGTGGTAGGGCAAATCAAGCATCATCACAATCACCCGAAATCCTCTCATACACATTCGAATACCTTCCCGGCCCGAAACCCGCAGTTCAAGTTGTGCTTGCCGTCGGCGGGGAATCTGACGGTTCCAGCCGCCTGTCGATTGCAACCGACTGGGGTGGTGTGAAAGATTGCCGGCGGTTTGTGCATGATCTGACGGTACGCGACAGTGATGGCAAACGGCTGGATGTTCTCAAAGACGACAGTGAGCCGCAGGTGTGGACCGTGTTGCACGAGCCCGGTTCCGATTTGATCGTCACGTATGAACTGCGAGCAGCAGAGACCAATCCATTGTCCGATCAACGCACCAAATATGAACCGGTTATCACCGACAGCCTGTTTCATCTGATCGGTGAAACGGGGATCGTCTATCCCGAGTGGCTGGAGAATCGCGGCGAACTGGATATCGAATTGGAGTGGACGGGATTTGCTGATCGGGGATGGACTGTCGTGTCGTCACACGATAATCACGGACGGCACATCCACACCGATCTGTCCGGCTTTCGTCATGCAATATTCTTGGCCGGGCCGTTCGCGACTGTTGATCGCGATATCCCCGGTGGTGTCTTGCGTGTCGCGGTGTCCGGGGTACAGTGGGGGTTTGCCGCTGAGGAATTGGCTGATCAAGTCGCCGAGATTGTCAGCATCGAACGCGAGTTCTTCGATGATTATTCCGAGCCGTTCTTTCTGGTGACAGTTGTTCCCGCAGGACCACCGGTGAATGCGCATTCGATCTCGATGGGCGGGACAGGGCTGACGAACAGTTTTGCGTTGTTCCTCGCGCCGGGGACATCGATGCAGCCTAATTCGATGCATCGCCGGCATGTGCTGCATCTGCTGGCGCATGAGTATTTCCACACCTGGAACGGCGGTGCGGGCACGATCGCACTTGAAGAGCCGGAGGAACTGAGCTACTGGTTCAGTGAGGGATTCACCGATTTCTATGCATCGCGTCTGCTGCGACGGTCGGGTTTGTTCAGCGAGCAGGAATGGGTTGACCGATTGAACAATACGATTGTCGCGCTGTGGGGCAGCCCGGTTGCGACCAAACCGGCTGCCATCATCGAACAGCAGTACTGGACCGATCGGTATGTGCGCGATCTGCCGTATGATCGTGGTGAACTAGTTGCGGTGATGCTTGATGAGAGAATCCGGCAGGAGTGGGACAACACGCGCTCGCTCGATCATTTCATGCGCGATGTACTTGCCGATGCGCGAATGGGCGAGAAAGCGTCGACAGACAATCTGTTGAATCGAGTGTCGCAGTGGACGGGGAACGAGTTCGCCGATCAAATGCGTAGAATTGTCGTCGATGGCGCACTGCCCAGATTACCCGGAAGTCTCACCGAACCATCGGCAACACTGACCGAGGCGACCATTTACGATTTTGATCCCGGCTTCGATGTGGAAAGATCGATTGATGCCGGTACTGTCATCGGTGTGGACGATGGTGGGCCGGCGTATGCAGCGGGCCTGCGTGATGGACAAACGCTAAAGGGATACAGTGTTCATTTCAACGAGCCGGACAAACAGATTACCTTGACAGTTGAACATGAGGATACGTTGCGGGAGATCAGTTATTATCCACGAGGCGCATCGATGCAGGTGCCTGAGTACGTACTCGATTAGGAACTCATGAATACCAGTCTCTTTCACCAGTTGGTCGACATCAATCGACGGCCGCGACCGTTTGAGATCGTCACCACAGAGAAACTGTGGAGCGATCCGCACACGTCGGGCAAAATGTTGGCATACCATCTCGATGGTTCGGTCGATCTCGCCTCGCGCCGGACCGAGTTCCTCGACCGCTCCGCGCAGTGGATCATCTCCCGTTTCGGTTTGGCGGAAGGCAGGAGTGTGGCCGATTTTGGCTGCGGGCCGGGATTATACACCAGCCGATTGGCCGTCTCCGGCGCCGACACGACCGGGATCGATTTCTCGAAGCGCTCGCTCGCGTATGCCCGGGAGCAAGCGGATAGCCGGCAGTTGACAATTGACTACGTGAGCGCCAATTATCTCGACGTCGACTTGGAAAAGCAGTTCGACCTGATCATCATGATCATGTGCGACTACTGCGCGCTCAGCCCGAAGCAACGCCGGACGCTGTTGCACCAATTCACCAGGCATCTCAAACCGGGTGGGCAGGTGTTGCTCGACGTCTACTCAATGAATGGCTTCGCGGAGAAGACGGAGCAGGCAACGTACGCCTTCAATCTGCTTGACGGTTTCTTCTCACCCGATCCGTACTTTGGGTTCATAAACACCTTCAAGTATCCCGATGAGCGCGTCATCCTCGACAAGTACACGATCATTCAATCGTTGAGCAGTCGGGAGTTTTACAACTGGCTTCAGTACTACGATACCGATCAGCTTGCGGCTGAGTTCGCCGAAAGCGGGCTCTGCATCAAGGAGATCCTGGGCAACGTGGCCGGTGATCCGTTCGACGTGGAAGCGACCGAGTTTGCCATTATCGCAAGTGTGAATGAGTGAGTGTAGTAGAGTGGGCTGTGCCCACCAGTGCATTTGGTATCGGTGGACTGGTTGTGGGAAACCGTTGAAACGGTTTAGCAACCATATGCGTTGTTCACTGACACCCGGATGAATCCGGGTGTCAAAAGACAAAAAGTCCGCTTCAGCGGACTTGACGCAGTCTAACACCCGAA